>JADFOF010000088.1 GCA_022563015.1 Planctomycetota bacterium | reverse complement strand
CCTCCTCCGGCCGCGCGAGCTGCTTGAGGCACCACGCCTTCTCGTAGGCCACCGTGTCCATGAGCGCCGCCGAGACCAGCGCCGCCAACTCGACCTGCACCAGTTCCGCCAGCGCGTTCTCGATCCGGCCGACGCGCGCGAGCGCCACGGCTCGCTTGGCCCGGGCGGTCGGTGCGCGGCCGTGCCCGGCGTAGTCGTCCACGACCTTCGAATACAGCGCGATCGCGTCGTCCAGACGCCCCGACGACATCAACGCCTGCGCCCGCTGGAAGACGGCCTCGGCGATGATGTCGTCGTCAAACGCCGCCTCCTCGACGCGACCGTACAACTCCTCCGCCAGCGCGTAGTCCCGGCGTTGCATTGCGATGGCCGCCAGATGATTCAGCGCGTGCGGAGCGAAGCGGGAATCGTCGCTTTCATCCAGCACGCGCGTGAACGCGGCCTCGGCATCGTCGGTTCGGCCCAGGGCGGCGAACGACTGACCCATCTCGAACAGAGCCTGCAAGTTGTGGGGACTCTGTGCGTGCTCATCGAGCAGTTGTTGAAACCCGGCGATCGCCTCGGCGTGCTGACCCTGCCGCTGCATCGCCAGCCCCAGCTTCAACCGCGCGTCATCCGCCCCGGACTGCCCCGTGCCGAAGCTCAGGTACGAGGCCAGCCACCACTGGGCGGCCGACCAATCCCCCCGCGCGAACACGCCATCGCCGAGCGCCAACAGCGCCGGCCGAAACTCCGGATCCGTGTCCTGCCCGGACACCGCGTCGGCCAGCAACGCCTCCGCCTCGTCGAACCGATCCAGCCGGTACAGCGACATCCCGAGTCGATACCGGGCTCGATCGATCTGGTCGTCGTCGGCGTGCTGGGCGATGAAGGCGCGGTAGGCAGCCTCGGCCGCACCGTACGCGCCGGCCAGATACTCGTTTTCCGCCGCGAGAAACGCCACTGCCGGGGCCAGCGCGTGCGACGGGTAATCTCCCGCGAAACGCTCGCACAACTCGCGGGCCCGATCATAGTCGCCCCCCTGGTGCGCGATGAGGGCCCGCAGGTACAAGGCGGGACCGGCCTGCTCGTGCGATGGATACTTCGAGGCGAACGTCTCAAGGACTTGCGCGGCCGCCTCCGCGTCGCCGGCGCGGTGCAGCGACACCGCCCGGTCGTACAACATCAGCGGCATCAGCTCGCTCTTGGGATACTGCCGGACAGCCTTGCGCAGCGCCTCGGCCGCCTGGTCGTACTGCCCAAGCCGAAGCCTGGACTTCCCCGACCAGTACGCCGCATCATCGGCGAGATCCTCGGGCGCCACGGCCCGGAAAGATTCCAGCGCTTCGAGCGCGCGCTCGAAGTCGCCCTGGTCAAACCAGACGCGCCCGCGCTGCAGGCTGGCCGCCGCGATCGACGCCGACTCCGGGTAGCCTGCGAGCAGACGATCAAGAACGTCGCCCGCCTCGTCGCCTCGTCCCTGCCGGTGCAGGATCTGCGCCTGCCCGAGGAGCGCGCCGGGCACGAACCGCTCCACGTTCTGTTCGATGACGGCCTGATACTGGCGCAGCGCCCGCTGAATCGACCCCGACCGATGCTGACACTGTGCGAGCAGCAGCGCCGCGTGCTGGGCGAACTGCCCGTCCGGGTAGTCGCTGAGCATCGCCTCGAAGCGGTCCGCCGCCGGCGCGTACTGCTCCTGCGACATCTCCGAGAGCCCGGCGAACAATTCGGCCCGCTCACGGTACGGGGATTTCGGCCAGCGCTCGGCCAGCACGGCCGCTGCCTCGACCGCACGATCGAACCCTTCCTGGCGATATCGCGACTCGACGAGCGTGGCCGCCGCGTCATCCGCGTTGGGGTGATCCGGGTAGGACGCGATCAACGCCTCGAACGCTGTGCCGGCCGTCTCGTAGTCGCCCTGCGCGAGCAAACTGTGGCCGCGCAGCAGCGCGACCTCCGGTGCGAATCGGAACGACTGCTCGTCCTGAATCGTGTCCAGCTCGACCAGCGCCTCGTCCAACCGCCCCAGCCGGTACAGGCACACCGACAGCCCGTACCGAGCCACGCGCGCCTTCTCGTGGTCGCCGTGCGCTTCGAGGAACGACCGGTACTCCGGGATCGCCAGCTCGTACAGCCCACGGTTCAAGAGACCGTTGCCGGTCAGATACGCCCGCAGTTCGTCCGGTTCGGTCTGCGCGAACGCGGCGCCAACCGGCCAGCACATCGCTGCGGCGACGGCAAGCAGGATCCCGATCGTGGGCCGATGCCCCAGTGCTCGACGCATTCGATGTCTCCCTCCGGCTCAGTCGCGATCCATCGCGAACTCTCCCGCACCGGTCATTATACACGAAAGCCGTCCGACCCAGTTTCACGGGTCGGCCGGCGTGTTTCAACTCTGGTCGCTCAAGGCTGCGGAGCATCGTCCCAGCCTAACGCGACCGATCCATCCCGCGGATCCGCCGCTCAAGAACCTCGCCCTGGCGCCGCAATACGGCCGCCCGGTCCTCTAATTCGACGATTCTGGCCCTCAGTTCCGACAGTGTATCATCGAGGGACTTGGCCTCCGCCGAAGCCGCCCTGGCTTCCGCCTCCTTACGTTGCAGGCGGCCCTGAAGTTGCCCGGCCGCACCCTCGAATCCGCCCACCCCCTGCTTACCGGACTTGGAAGCAGCCTCCAGACGCTTTTGCAGGTTCCGGCGCAGTGCGCCGACCTCGGTGCGAGCCTTACCCAGTTGCCCTTCCAGCCGCGCTCGATTGACAGACAGCAACTGTGCGTAGCTCTCAAGACTGCTCCGCTGCGTCTCGAGCAGGTCTCGCCCGTCGAGAATCGAGGCATACACGGCGGCGAGTTCCGAGGCCGGGTCGCGGCCGGTGACGCGCCCATCCCGCGAGCGATCGGTCTGCGGCACGCCGCGACGCCCGGAAGCGCCGGACTCCGGCTCGATCATCCTGACGAACGCGCCGAAGATCTCATGCTGTCGTTTCGTGCCGTGCACCGTGATGCGCCCCTCATCCCGCTCGATCAGAACCGGGACGTCTTCGCGGGCCATCAGATCGGTCAGCGCCCGGAGCTTGCCGGGCGACAGCGTATACGAGATCGCGATGCTCGGTGCTGCCTGCGCGGTCGGTCGCGCGGTACGGGGAACCGTCGCGAGGCGCCGCGCGCCCGCGGATACTCCCGGCTGCACGTCGCGCCGGCCAGGGCCTTGTCGGCGCGCTTTGGAAAGCAGTTCCGCGGCGGCGACGGCCTGATTACGTGCGAGGATTCCCCGCGATGCGCTGGCACGCTCTCGCGTGAGCGCATTCTGATTGCTCAGAATCAGCGCCGCGGCTGCGGCGTTCTTCGCGCGCACGGCTGCCTCCGCGGGCAGGGCGAGTCCGCGAGCGCCGACCTCGTTGGCCTGCGGCGCCGCCCGCGTCCGAAGTTCATGCAGAGCCTTTTCGAGCTGCTCAATGCGCCGCAGCAGTTCACGCAGATCCGTGTTGTCCGGCTGAGTCGCGCCCATCATGTGTGTCTCGAACGACGTCGGCTCCATCGGCGTCGAGACAATGAACTCCAGCGGCGCAGGCGCGACAAGAGCCGCCACCGGCGGCACAACGTCCAGTACCATAATCGGCGCGGTGATCAATGAGATAGTTGGTGTCGGCAGCACGGGCTCAACCTGCGGCGCGACGGCCGTCGGCTGAACCGGAGGGCATGAAGCAACCTCATTCGTCTCGTTCTCCGGGCGCGCGAGCGTCGGCGTCACGAACATCCCAGCCGCGGCGACACCCGCCGCCACTATCACGCCCATCGTTGATAGCCCGGGCGATGTTCTTTGCGTCATTACCATTGTCAGTCTCCTTGAGAGTTGCCGCGCGCTGTGCGAGGCCATGGCCAGCCCGGGCGCCCGGGACATCCCGAGGCCGGAAACATACGACTGCGCGACTACAAGCGTCTCGGCGTACACCCGCCGGCCGGCCGGGCGCAGCGACGTGACCCATGCATCGCACGCGAAATCAGCTTCCTCATCGATCCGTCGGCACGCCCACCACACCACCGGGTGCCACCAGTACACCAGGCTGACCGCCTGCGACAGCCACACCACGTAATGATCGCGCCGCTTCAAGTGCGCCAATTCGTGCATCAACACAGCCCGGCGCCCGGCCGAATCGAGCTCGTCCCACAGCCCCACCGGCAAGACCAGGCGCGGGCGCAACCCGCACCACACCAGCGGCGACACGCGCCGATCCAGCATCAGCGTCAGCGGTGCGCGGGCAAGACCGACCTCGGCCGCCACCTCCGCCACCAGCGCACGCGTCGCCGCGCTCGCCGGCGTCCCGGCCCCCATCGCACGCACGAACAGACCGATCCGCATCACGCGCCACGCGACGGCCGCCAGTATCCCGGCCAGCCATACGCCCGCCGGCACCGGCGGAATCGACGCGATCGCGTCCCGCAATCCCAGCATCGCCGCGGACCATCGACGCAGTTCCTCAGCCGCGAACGAGCCCCCCGGCTTCCGGCCCGTGACGGTCGTGCGTTCCCGGGGCCCATCTGTTCGCGCGCTGGTGTCGATCGCTGCGCCGCCAACACCGCTCGACTCGGGCGTCGTGGCAGCGCGAGCCTCAAACGCCGACCGGTCCGAACCAGACCCGCGCTCGGCGTCGGCGAGGAGTGAGCGAAGCGTTGGTCCACCCGTTGGATTCGTCGGCGTCATCTCCCACCCGGCGCGATCGACCAACCACGGGAACGAATCCCCGGCAAGTTCGGCATTCGATCCGATACCCGGCGCGCCGACGCCCGTCTCCGGTGGCGCGAGCGCCTCGCCGGCGGTTGAGGCCGTCACTCGGAGCCATCGTTCGATCGGCAGTCGCGGCAGTCCCAGCACGCCCGCCGCAATCGGCGTCAGCAGCGAGACCAGCACGATCACCCACAGCACGTGCCGCGTCGCCGGGCGGAACCGACCGAATCGGCACATCGCCCAGACACCAATCGCCAGCGGCACCGCCGCCAGGGCGCTCCCCCACAGCTGATCGATGTTGATTCCGTCCAAACGCATCCTGCCTCCGTGGCCGCGGGTTCGGATCCTGCTCGCTCTGAGCTAGGAGTCGAGTTGGTCGATCAGCCGTCTCATTTCTGCCAGTTCATCCCGGGTATAGCGTTCGTTCTTCATGAGTTGGAGCACCATCGGGGCCGCCGCCCCGTCAAACAGGCTCGAGATCACGTTCCGCATCCGCGACCGTGCAATCCGATCGCGCGAGACCCTCGCCCGATAGACGTACGCCGGCCCCGAGCGGTTGCTCACGACGAAGCCCTTCTGTTCCAGTCTCGTCAGGACGGTCAGCACGGTGGTGTAGGCGAGCGGTCGGTCGCGGCGGTGCAGGCGGTTCATCACCTCGCGCACGGTCTGCGACCCGCCGTCCCACAGCTGCACCAGCACCTCGAGTTCCGCATCGCCGAGTTCGTGTTCTTCAAGGGGCATGTCTGGCGTTCCTGGCGGGGCCTACTACTCTTGTCGTAGACCAGCCTACTACATGCGTCGTAGCGCGTCAACACTTTCCTTGGGAATTCGATTCAAAAAATTCGCGTCTTACGCCCGCACCCAGGAAATACCGCCCGCAAGCTCCTCGGCTGCGAACTCCAGGTGCAGAACGCGACGGTGCAGATTGCCCTCAGCACGCCCAGAAGCGTGCAAGAGCAATGGCCTCAGCACAACCACCGACCCCGCTTTCCCAACACACGAAACCGCGTCCAGGTGCCATTGCCGCTTTCTGATCGCCAGCCAGGTATCCATGCCGATGCGAACCCGGAAGCACCATCAAGGGGCCGTTTTCGAGCGGGCAGTCGTCAATGGGGATGAAAAGGTGTCAGGAACCTTTATTGACCCTAACGCATAGAATGGCTGGCGCTGGCACCTTGTTTGCGTCACCGCTAGTGGGTCGGATGCAGAATTGACGGCTCGGTCATCTGCCTGAGCAGTCGTAAAGCACGGTGAACCGACGAAAGAATGCCACTTCTTACGGAGACATCGACATGATGGATTCCCCACGCTGCATGGGCTTGCAGGGATCTGTGAGATTGCTGACCGCGGCTGGGGTACTCTTGTTGGTACCCGGCCACAGTTCTGGCCAGTGCGAGCCAGCGTGGTCGCCACTGGCCACGGGGATTGACAGTTCTGCGCAGGCGTTGTTCGTCTTTGAAGACGGGTCGGGGCTGAACCTGATCGCCGGGGGAGGTTTCACGACAGCTGGCGGGATCGAAGCGAAGCGAATCGCACGATGGGACGGGCAAGAATGGCGCGCGATGGGCGCAGGGTTTGAGGCATGGACCCACGGCGGGTGGTCACTCGCGGTCGTGTACTCACTTGCTGAATTCGACGCCCCAATGGGTCCGGCGTTGTACGCTGGGGGATCATTTGCCGAGTCAGGCGGCACACTCGTCAACGGAATCGCAAGGTGGGACGGATCTGAGTGGCGTCCACTGGGCACAGGGCTCGGACTTCCGGGCGTTGTCGATGGCACTCCGGCCGCGTATGACATGGTCGTCTTCGATGATGGTGGTCGGGGCGACGCACTCTATGCTGCAGGCTATTTCACTCAGGCGGGGTCGAGCAGTGTTTCGCACATCGCGCGCTGGGACGGTACATCCTGGTCCGACGTTGGCGGTGGTTTCAGTTATTCTTTCTTTGGCTCCTTCGTTTCCTGGGTGGGGGACCTGATTGTGCATGATGACGGGTCCGGCGAATCGCTGTACGCTGCGGGAGGCTTCGAGTGGGCAGGAACGGTGAGTGCACGCAACATCGCACGATGGGACGGCGAATCATGGGTCGGTGTTGGCGCGGGGCTTGAGCACACTGTTTCGTTACTGGCGGTTTCAGAAAAAGAAAATCCGGAGTTGTACGCGGTCGAGAATTGGGGGTTCCGTGAAGAATATCTTACGCGTGTGTCAAAGTGGGATGGGCATGACTGGTCGATGGTCGGAGACATCATGAACGGTATCATCCATTCTCTCGTTGTGTGCGACGATGGCAGCGGCCCGGGACTTGTCGCCGGAACAAAGGCTTCGCTCCACGGCGGATTGATGAGATGGGACGGCGCGAAGTGGGTCTCGTACCTCGGTGGCGTCCAGGGGTCGCAGTATACGGGCGTGTACGCGCTGCACCCGGGGAGTTTGGGAGCGAGGCGATCACTGTTTGCGAGTGGGGCGTTCAACAGTGTGGGTCAGGGTGTGCCGGCCACAAACATCGCGCAATGGCGCACATGCATTCCATCGTGTTATGTCGACTGTGACCAATCCACGGGAATCGGGGTGCTGGATGTTTTCGACTTCCTCTGCTTCCAGAGCAGCTTCGTCGCCGGCGAGCCGTATGCGTGCGACTGCGACACAACGACGGGGGCACTCGTCTGCGACCTGCTCGATTTCCTGTGTTTCCAGGACGCGTTTGTGGGCGGGTGCCCGTAGGAGTCACACCGCAGCCTTGGGGAAGAAAAGGTGTCAGGAACCTGTGTTGACTGTTATTCTGCCCATACCGCTTGGTGCGTCAAAGCTAGACAATCGCCCACGAGAGTTTTCCTTCAAGGGGGAAGAAAAGGTGTCAGGAACCGTTCTTGACCCGGCACGGCGGCGGAGAAGTCGCTGTTGTCCGCCTGGCCGCTGCCGCGCGGCCCGCGCTGGTGTGATCTCGTGAACGCGCCACAGACCCAGGCCGAGTTGTTGGCGTTGCGTCGCTGTGTCGAGCGAGGCCGTCCGTTCGGAGAGGACGCCTGGTGCGGCCGGATCGCCCGAAAACTGGGACTGGAAAGCACACTACGGCCCCGAGGACGCCCAAAGAAGACAAACAATGGTTCCTGACACCTTATTCTCTGACACCTTATTCTCCTTCGGGTCGTTCCGCTGGTATTGGTCAGTGCGTTTCGGTCCACTCACAGGTATAGATATCTGAACGTGTGATCAGCGGCTCAAAGAGTCTGAGTATTTTGGACACATCGGCGATTCGATGTTTGGGATACAGTAGCGGCACCTCGCCGTACACGTCGATCCAGAGAGCGTTCTTGCGAACACCATAATGCACTATACACAATACGCCCGTAGGGACGTGGTGTTGCCTGACTGCAACCTTGTTTTCCTGACGAAACGCTTCGTCCAGTTGATCCAAAACGTCTCCAGACTTGGACGCCGGCACAGTCTTCCAGTCAAAGTCCATATCCGCATCGGCGCTCAGCGCATACTCAATCTTCCCCTCGAAATCGAGCGCCCATTCGTGATGTGCCATGAGTTCATATATTTCACGGAGCGTTGGGCACGGATAATGGAACTCAATTGTCATAAAGCGTATCACTGACATGTCAATCCTTGCTAGTTTGCGACTTCAAGGAACTGGATCCCTTTCCTGAGTAGCCACGCGCGAAGATCTGGAGAAGGCTGATCTGGGGCGACAAGAGCAAATACACGACCAGCATCAGATGCTATTCTATGCTGGTGCGCAAGTCTCGGAAAAGAAAAGGTGTCAGGAACCATTCTTGAGTGATCTCAACCACTCCATCGATCACCGCATATCCATCAGCCTCGAACTTCGACAGGTCCACGATCGATCTTCCCTTCGCCAGCACAACCGCACAATCCCAAGCGGAAAACACCGCCCTGCCTACGATTGGCTGTGTCGCAAAGATCCTACAGCGTAATTGTCATCGGCGGCGGTCATGCCGGGGCCGAGGCTGCCTGGGCGGCGGCCAATCTGCTCGGCTGCGATGCACACCGGCCGCGCGTCGCGCTGGTCACGCTCGACCCGTCCAAGATCGGCGTCATGCCCTGCAACCCCGCCATTGGCGGCCTCGCCAAGGGTCAGATCGTCCGCGAGATCGACGCGATGGGCGGCCTCATGGGGCTCGCTGCCGACGCGACGGGCATCAACTTCAAGGTGCTCAACACCAGCCGAGGCCCCGCCGTCCGAGGCCCACGCTGCCAGTGCGACAAGCACGCCTACGCGGAGGCGGTCCATCGCATGCTCGCCTCCCGCGGGGAGATCGACATCATCGCCGCGAGCGTCGAGCGGTTCCGCATCGAGCGAGGCCGCGTCACCGGCGTCGTGCTCAGCCGTGCGGACCCGAGCGAGACGTTCACACTCGCGTGTGAGTCCGCCGTGCTCACGACCGGCACGTTTATGCGCGGGCTGATGCACACGGGACCGAAGCGCACGCCCGGCGGTCGCTACGGCGAGGCGACGGCGGTGGGGATCTCCGCCACGCTCGAACAACTCGGCTTCGAGCTGGGCCGACTCAAGACCGGCACGCCGCCACGTCTCACGCGGTCCACCATCGACTGGGACGCGCTCGACGCACACCCCGGCGACGCGAACCCACAGCCGTTCAGCGATCTCACACCGCGGCCCGGCGATCGCCATGGCGGCTGGGTCGTGGGCGACGTGGCGCTCGAGCGGTTCCCGCGTCTCGATCAGGTCGAATGCCGCGTCACAGCCACCAATGAGCGCATCCACGACATCGTCCGCAAGAACCTCCACCGCGCGCCGATGTATTCGGGCCAGATCCAATCCGTCGGCCCGCGCTACTGCCCGTCGATCGAAGACAAGGTGGTTCGATTCGCGGACCGCACAAGCCACAGCGTCTTTCTCGAGCCCGAGTCACTCCGCGACGACTCGATCTACTGCAACGGCATCTCGACAAGCCTGCCCGGCGACGTGCAGGATGAGATCGTCCGGCTGATGCCCGGGTGTGAGCGGGCCCACATCCGCCGGTACGGGTACGCCGTCGAGTACGACATGGTCCGCCCGCATCAGATCCGGGCCACGTGCGAGACCAAGCTCATCGAGGGGCTGTTCCTCGCCGGGCAGATCAACGGCACGAGCGGCTACGAAGAGGCGGCGGGGCAGGGGCTCGTCGCCGGCATCAACGCGGCCAGGCGCACGCGCGGCGAGGGTGAGTTCACACTCGGCCGTGACCAGGCGTACATCGGAGTGCTGATGGACGACCTGGTCACCAAGACGCCCGTCGAACCGTACCGCATGTTCACCAGCCGGGCCGAGCACCGCCTGATCCTGCGCGCCGACAACGCCGCGGACCGGCTCACACCGCTGGCGGTCGACCTCGGGATGCTGGAATCAACCGCGCTGGGACGACGACGCGCGGACCTGTTCGCCCGGCGGCGCGCAGACATCGCCGCGATCAACGACGCCATCGACGCCATCCG
>JADFOF010000439.1 GCA_022563015.1 Planctomycetota bacterium | reverse complement strand
CCCTGTGCAGGGGCGCCCACTGATCTCCTATCCCTTGCGGGCGCTGGTCTCACAAGGGATCACCGAGATCGCGATCGTCGTCGGCTACCGGGCGCGGCAGGTGACGGAAGCTCTGCAGAACTGCGCCCCGAGGGACTGCTCCCTCGAATTCGTCTACAACCCGGATTACGAGGAGGGCAACGCGCTCTCGCTCCGAGCTGCCCGGGACTTCGTGGGCGACGATCCATTCATCCTGTGCATGGGCGATCACATCATCGAGCCGGCATTGATCGCGATGGTGTTGGCCGCCCGCCCCGCAGCTACCACGCTCGTCGTCGACTCGGAAGCGTCGCTCGAAAGCCAGCTGAACGACGCGACGCGCGTCCTCATCGACGGGGACAACCGTCTCGTGCGGATCGGCAAGCGTCTGAGGAAGTGGAACGCCGTCGATACGGGCGTTTTCCGGTTTACCCCGGATGTCTTCAGCACGGTCGACCACCTCTACGAGCACCGAGGGAACGGCTTGGAGCTGAACGACGTGATGCGGTTCCGCGCCGCGCACGCCCCGCACGTGGACACCTGCGACGCGTCGGGGCTGTTCTGGACCGACGTGGACACGGTCGAGGATTACCGCAGCGCCGAGCAGCAATTGGAGCAACGCGATGGCCTCCGTCTATGACGGGATCGTCTCCCGCCATGTGAACCGGCGCCTCTCGCGCCCCATCGCCAGACTCCTCGCTCATACGCCGGTGACGCCCAATCAGGTGTCCGTGCTCAGCCTCGCGATCGCGGCCGGCGCGTTCGTGTCGTTCCTCTACGGGCTACACATCGTCGGAGGTCTGCTGGCACAGCTGAGCTCCATCGTCGACGGCGTCGACGGGGACCTGGCGCGCCTGACCGGATCGAGCTCGCGGTTCGGGGGCTTTCTGGACGCGGTGATCGACCGGTATTCCGACTCGCTCATCCTCCTGGGCGTCAGCGTGTGGGCAGCCTCAGGGGACGACCCCACGCTCGCTTGGGTGGCTGGCTTCGCCGCACTCGCGGGCTCCTTCGCCGTCACGTATACGCGAGCCCGGATCGACGAGGGCCACCGCACGCTGTTCGACCGTGGCCTCGCGTCGCTGGCATCGAGAGACGTCCGGCTGCTCATCGTTATGATCGGCGGCGTCGCGGGGATCGGCATTCCAACCTTGGTCCTGATCGCCCTCCTCACGAATATCGTGGTCATCCTGCGCGTGGTGCAAGCCCGCTCGGCACTGAAGTAGGCTCCGCGGCCGCCGCACCGCTCGGGCCGCGGACCCTGTTTCATGCGACGCTGGCGTGGCCGCTGTCGAACGACAGCTTGAGTGGTGGCGGTCTGCTGGAGCCGCAACCGTCTATGATCGTGCGGACGACCGGCTCGACGACCAACGCTCCGGTGAAGCGGCGAAGCACGGGCAGGGTCTGGATCCATCTCCCGAGGGGCTCGCCGGATGAACCACCCGAGGGGCCACAGAAAGAAGGAACCCCATGACCAGGATCCGTGGTGCTGCGAAAGGCGAAGTCCCCGACGACATCAGGGCGATCTACGAAGAGCAGGAGCGTGACCGAGGGGCGCCGCTTCCGAATACACCGGTCTACGCGCTGAGACCCTCCATCTTTCGCGGCCATCGGGCCCTCGCAGCCGGGATCGAGGAGTCTGGGCTGCTCGATGCCCAGCTGAGGAGGCTGGCCACGCTCCGGGCCGCCTTCATCAACGGTTGCCCCTTCTGAATCGACAGCAACGCGTCCGGTGCGACGCGCAGCGGGATGTCCCCGGCAAGGCTCGCGGAAGTGAACGAGTGGCGGAAGAGCAGCGCATACGACAAGCGAGAGCGGTTGGCCCTGGAGCTGTCCGAGCGGATGACCTACACCCGCCGGCAGGTGACCGGCGCATTCTTCGCCCGGCTGCGCGCCGAGTTCAGCGAGGAAGAGCTCGTGGAGCTTGCCGCGGCGATCGCGCTCGAGAACTTCCGGAGCAAGTTCAACCCGGTTTTCGCGATCGAGTCTGGAGAGTCGTGCGACCTCCCCTGGGTCCAGCAAGCGGCCCAGCAAGCCGCCGCCCGTCTTCACTAGTCCCCAACCTGGCCGCGGCCAACGAAAGATGCTCGAATGGCAGAACCGAACGACGGGTCGGCCGGCGATGGTCCCCAGTTCGGCATCTACTTGCCGAACGTCGGGTGGG
>JADFOF010000438.1 GCA_022563015.1 Planctomycetota bacterium | reverse complement strand
CTCGCGTGGTTCGGCGAGCACGTCGCCGGGTAACTGACCAGGACGGTAGACGAAGTAGGGCTGGGCGGCCCCTCCGCTCGTCCTGAGCCCGTCGAAGGACGGTCCGGGCCCGCTGTCGCTATCCGGGGGCAAGGCCCCCCGCGCCCCCCGATCTGGAGTGGATGGATCTCGACGTGGGGCTGAGATCGGTGCGTCGCCTCGCTCCGCTCGTCCTGAACTCGCCAGGGCTCGCTCAACCCGAGTCCGCCACGCCCGCTCATCCTGAGCCCGTCGAAGGATGACGACGCCACATCACCAGCGCAGCAACCGGCCCGGCGACCCAGCCGAAGCGAAACGGTCGGCCGAGGCGAAGCCGCCAACCGAGGCGCAGCCGATCCAACGAGAGGGGGGCGCAGGGGGCGAAGCCCCCGCTTCTGAGGGCGGGCGGGTGGGTCCCCTCCAGGAGAAACAGCCGCCGCGCAGCGGCGACCATCCCGCCTAGCGAGCGGCCAGCACCACCACGCGGTTGTTCGCCGTGTCCGTGATGAAGACATTGCCCGCGCCATCGATCGCGGCCCCGCGCGGGTTCAGCAGGTGCCGCGCGTCGCCGCCTTGCTCGCAGGCCACGCCGAACACATCCTCGCTGCCGCCGTCCCACTCCTGCAGGCGCACGATGTGGTTGAGCGAGTCGACCACGAGGATGCGTCCCGAGTCGATGATCGCCACGTCACGCGGGAACTTCGGGCCGACCAGCGGCCGCTTCTGCACAGGCTCGACGGTCGCCTCCGCGTCCGCCTCGGCGGTCGCTGTCGCCTCCGCCGTCGTGGCAGCGGTCGCCGTGGCGGTCGCGGATGCCATCGCGCTCGCGTCGGTGCCGCAGCCCGCGTAGAGCGACTGCCAGCTCCCGAAACGCCCGTCGCGCACGTAGCCGACCTGCGCGAGCGGGTTCACGGGATCCGTCTGCGGGGCGGCGTAGACCAGCAGCCCCTCGTCGGCCGAGACATCGACGCCCAGCGCGCTCGTGCCCGGCACCCACTCGCTGACCTCGCGGAACGGCGGCACCATGCGGTAGACGCCGGCGGGCTCCGTCGCCGTCAGGTAGATGCCCTCGTTGTCGGCGACGCTCAGCGCGATCAACTGCCCGGACCAGCCGCTGAGGATCGACGACGCGATCTGCGTCCAATCCCCCTCCACCCCGCGGTAGATGCGCCAGTCGAAGACCCCGTCGCTCACCAGCACGTACATCGTCCCGTTCGTCGTCACATCGACGTCCATCACGATCGAGCCGAGGTCGTCGATACCGTCCAGGTCGAGGCGTCGCGTGGTGCCGTCGAGGCCGACGCGCCAGAGTTCGAACTTGCCCTGGCTCGTCACGTACGCGACGCCGTCCTGCGCCGCGACGAACGTCGGCCGCGCGATCGGCGCGAACACCGGCGCGGCGAAGCGCAACGTCTGCCCGCTGAGCATCATCGTCGCCGCGTCGGCGGCCGAAGCGCCCGCATCCAGCGCCGTGCGCTCCACCAGCACATTGCCGTCGGCGTCCACCACCACGATGTAGGTGACGGGCGGCGACGGCACCTCCACGACCCGCACCTCGGCGCTCGTCCTGTCATCGGTCACGCCGGGAATACCGATGAAAGCGATCACCAACCCCGTGTTGATCAACGAGACCACGATGCCCGCAAGGAACCATCGCGCGGCGTTATCCAACGGCGTCTCCCCGGCAAAGCCTCACGTGCGCGTGAACAATCGCGACTCTAGGCAGTCCGCTGGTCACTGTCCACCGCGACCCCGCCCAGCGGGCACGGCGCTGCTCGCTCCTCTCCCGATGACGCGGTTAAGGGCAGGCGAAACCCGTGACGAGGAGCGCAGCCCCGACATCTACAGACAGCTCGCCGCCAGAAGACCGCGCAACGTCCAACGCTCCAGCCGAGGCGAAGCCAACGGCCGACGCGAAGCCGGTCCAACCGGGCGGCGGGGCCACCCGCCAGAAGACCGCGCAACGTCCAACGCTCCAGCCGAGGCGAAGCCAACGGCCGAGGCGCAGCCGATCCAGCCGGGCGGCGGGGCCAGTCGCCAGAAGACCGCACAACGTCCAACGCTCCAGCCGAGGCGAAGCCAACGGCCAAGGCGAAGCCGATCCAACCAGGCAGGCGGGGCCAGCCGCCAGAGGATCGCGCAACGTCCAACGCTCCAGCCGAAGC
>JADFOF010000437.1 GCA_022563015.1 Planctomycetota bacterium | reverse complement strand
GAGAGGTTTCCCTTCGGGTCGGCGAAGTCGTTCTGGACATCGACAACGATGAGAGCTGTCGTCGGGCCATATTCCACGCGCCAGAGGGTAGGGAGTCAGGTCGGCAATCGCCTCCACCGATGGCAACACGTGGAGAGCGGCGTCATTGGGTCCGTCGGGCAGCGGTCGCGATCTCAACGCGTCCACATGAGAACGAAAACGCTGATAAACGACATGAAGTGTCGAGCCACAGAACAGCTGCTAGATGTGGCATTCGGGGTAGTTCGCCCACAGGTAAGGGATACCTCCATGCCCTCACAAGGCAGGGTCAGCCGTTCGAGTCTGCCATCGCCCACCACAGGAGAGGCCCGTAAAGAGGGGTCCTCACTTTGGTTTCGGGGGTCTGCTTCGGGAGTGATCAGCTCGTTGGTGGGAACGCCGCGTGGAAGAGGTGACCGGACTTCCTTTTTGTGTTCGATCTCGCGGTTGCATGACTCGCGATCCGGATTAGGTCTGTCATTGCGGTCTTCGGGTTCTTGTGGGTGACCGTGGGAGATGGGGTCGGGCCTGTGGCGCCCGAACCCTTCAGCGCACGAAGAAACCGAAGACCGGCTTGTGTGGAGGGGTTGATCAGCATCGAGATCCGAAGCGAATAGGAGAGCGAAGAGCGCGATCTTGCCTGCCTCGTTGTAAGACCGTCGCTGCCATCTAACCTCTGCAACCACCGTCGCATGGACATCCTGTGTTGACGACTCTGTCTTTCGACACGTGTCGACCACGGCGGGGACGTCCAATCACAAAACCAGCGACCGCACCAGTTCAAGGAGGAGCTTCGCGAAGTGCTTAGTCGTTCTTCGCGGCACTCGAGCAGACACTGAGTGCTGGGCCTCCCTTCGCTGGGAGTCTCTCTTGGCGGCCGCATCCCGTCGGGGGCGGCATCATTACGCGGCCTCGGCGGCCGCCCGTCGCTGCCGCCACTCCCCGACCTGTCGCTCGACGACGGGACGCAGCCGCACCGCAGCGATCGCCAACACGAGCACGACGATCTGGGCGATCACCGTCGAGATGATGAACTGGAGGACGCCAAGCGAACCGCCGAGGACCAGGCCGGCAACCACGATGCCGCGCAGCGACCTCTTGCCGCCGAGGATCACGACCAGAAACGAGTTGACGAGGAAGAGCAGCCCGAACTGAGGATTGAGCGTATTGATTGGGGCGAGCACGGCTCCGGCAATCCCGCTGAGACTAGCGCCGATGGCGAACATCGCAGCCCGGTACCAGCCGATGTTCACGCCCTGGGTTTCTGCAAGGTGAGGATTGCGTACCGTCGCCCGGGCGCGCAACCCAAACCGGGTTCGCTCCATGAGGATAAGGACGGCTACAACGAACAGCGCTGTGATGATCACGATCATCAGCCGCCACCACGGGATGTTCAATTCGAGGAAGCTGAAGGACCCACCGATCGGATCCGGCACCGTCCGCGGGTTGGCGCTGTACAGCAGCTGGACGACCTGGCGGATGATGACTGCCAGGCCGAACGTCGCCAGGAGCGAGTCGAGCGGTCGTTCATACAGGAAGCGCAGGATGCCTCGTTCCATAGCGACACCGACCAGCCCGGCCGTGATCGCGGCCGCGCCCATGCCGAACAGAACGCTGCCCGTCCAGGCCTCCATTTGGAGTGCGGTGTATGCACCGATGAGGATGAGTCCGCCGTGCGCGAGGTTGACCACGTCGAGTAGCCCGAACGTGAAATACAGCCCGAGCGAGATAAGCACGAAAACGGCCCCGATGACGACCACGTTGAAGGAATCGGTCGGCAGGAAGCCGAGAGCGGCCACGGCCGGGGTCACAGGGCCAGCCTCCGCTCCAGCACACCCGACTCGTAGAGCCCGTGGACGTCGCCGGACTCCACGATCGTCCCCTGTTCCAACACGAAGGCTCGCGATCCGACAGCGAGCGCCGTATCCAAATTCTGTTCGACGAGGACGATGGCAGCCGTCTCGGCGAGGAGTCGGATCGCGGGGATCAGCTGCTGGACGACGACGGGCGCCACGCCCTCTGTTGGCTCGTCCATGAGCACTACGCGTGGCGAGACGATCAACGCCTGCGCCAAACTGAGCATCTTGCGCTCTCCCCCCGAAAGGGTCTGCGCTTCTTGATCGAGACGCTCGGCCAACGGAGGGAACAAGTCCGACGCGACCCGCAC
>JADFOF010000087.1 GCA_022563015.1 Planctomycetota bacterium | reverse complement strand
CCGGGGCAGCTGGAGATAATGCTGGATCAGTTGGCGCGGCGTGAGGTGCTGCTGCAGTTCTCGTCGATGAACGTGGACGAGGCGCTGGACACGAAGCGCAGCCAACTGTCGCAGATCATGAGCCGTCGGATCGCCGATGCGTTCCGCTTTGAGCCGTTGGGGGAACAGGCCGCGCCCAACGCGATAGACGTCGGGTTCGTCGGCGTGATCGGGATCCACCCGCCTGAAATCAACGTCACCATTGGGTTCGAGCGCGTGGTCGAGGCGCAGCAGCGGTACATCGCGCTGCTGGAGGACGCGGCTGCCGAAGCCGAGGCTGAGCTGATCAAGATCGCCGGCGACGCCCCGACCGCACGCCGGATCGTCGAGGAGCTCGATCGCCTTGACGCCATGAGCGAGACCCAGAGCGAGGCGGCCGTCGCGCAGCGCGTCAAGATCGATGGTCTGGTGGACCGGGCCGGTGGGGCGGCAGCGGCGATCATCCACGAGGCCTCCGCCCAGCGATGGGCCCTGCACATGGGCGCTCGGGCCCGGGCGCTGCGCTACCAGGGTCAGCTCGCGTCGTACCGCGCCGCCCCGGAGGTGTACGTCGCGTCGCTCTGGTTCGACGCGCTCAAAGAACTCATGTCCAACGCCCGCGTGTACATCATCGGCGCCGGGCTGGACCCATACATTGTGTACGATCTCAAGGATCAGGTCTCCTCCATCGGGCAGTTCCTTGATGCCCGCGACGAGGAGTCGGACAACTAGCATCGCCCCCGCTGTGCGCAGGAGTTGAACCGTGAAGAATCCGAGCGTCAGGTTTCTTGTTGGAGCGGCCGTGGTGGTCGCTGTCCTGAGCATGTATCTGTTCGTCGATACGGTGCGCTTCAACGAGCAGGCGGTGGTGACGACCTTCGGCCAGGCGACCCAGAGCAACGTCCGCAGCGAACCCGGGCCGTTCATAAAAATCCCCATCATCAACACCGTCACCAAGTACGACACTCGGGCCCGCGTCGTGCGCACGCTCTCGGTGACGCAGCAGACCGCGGACAGCCGACCGCTGATCGTGCAGGCGTTCTGTTTCTGGCGCGTGAATGATCCGCTGAAGTTCTTCCAGGCGTTCTCCAACGCAGGCCCGCGGGCCGCCAACCACTACGACAGGGCGGAGAACGAGGTGCTCCGCGACAGCCTGCGCGCAGCGCTGAGCGAGGTCGGGCAGTACCGGATGAACGAGCTGTTCTCGCCGGGCAACTCGGCCATCCCGGCGTTGGAGGAGAGCATCCTGGCGGCGTTGCGAACGGAAGGGCCCGACGACGCGGACAGCCGGTCCTCGCTCGAGGACAGGGGGATCGAGATCCTGTTCGTGGGCATCAGCAAGGTGCTGCTCCCGCAGTCGACGACCGAAACCGTATTCGAGCGGATGCAGGCCAACCGTGCGGCGAGGGTCAGCTCGCTCGAGGCGCGAGGCCGATCCGAGGCGGACGCGATCATCGCCAAGGCCAGGGCCGACGCGGAGCGCATCCGGCAGTTCGCGCTGGCGCGAGCGGCGGAGATCAAGTCGCGCGGCGACATGGAAGCCCAGCAGTGGCTCGCGCAGCTCAAAGAGAACCCAAGGCTCGCGGTCTTCCTGCGCAACATGGAGCTCATCAAGGATGTGACCGCCAAGAGGATCACGCTCGTGCTCTCCGACGACGCGCCGGGGCTGGGCGTGCTCTCGCCGAGCACCGGAGCCCGGCTTCAGCCGGGCGACATCCCCGGCGTCTCGTGGTTGGACAACATGTTCGATCAAGTAGGCGGTACAGAGGTGGCGCGCGGCCGCGGCGATGTCGTCCCGATGCAGGTCGAGCCCGAATCCTCGGTGGACCCCGGCGGTGAGGAGACTCCGCGATGACCGACGAGACCCCCGGACTCGGGCCGGATCAGCCGGACCAGGTGCGGCGCACGCGGGCGGCGTCGGTGACGCTGCGCGATCGGGCCGGCGCCGACCGAGACGTGTCCGAGCCTCTGGACGCGGCCAACAAGTCGCTCATGGACGCCCTGCGGTTTTCGTACTTTCTCATGGGCGTGGCGATGGCGATTCTGGCGATGCTCTACGTCGCCAGCGGATTCCAGTCGATCGCCGAGAGCGAGCGAGGCGTGCGCCTCAGCCTGGGGCGCGTGATCGACGCCAAATTGATGCCAGGCCCGCAGTGGGCCCTGCCATTCCCCTTCGGCGAGATCGTGCGCGTCTCGGCGGGTGTCGAGCGCGTCAGTCTGAACGAGGAGTTCTGGCCGGCGCTGTCCGAGCGGCAGAAGCAGCTGGATCCGAGCCAGCTCCCTGCACCGCAGAATCTCTCACCCGAGCGCGATGGGTTCCTGATCACCGCCGACACCGCCATCGCCCACACCCGGTGGGTCGTGCAGTATTCGAAACGCGACGAGCCGCGAAACTTCGCCCAGAACGTCTTCCCGGACGCCGAGGAGGAGATCGTCCGCGCCGCCGTCAGCCGAGGAATCATTCAGGCGGTGGCGTCGATCTCGATCGAGGATCTGCTGCGTGCGGGCGACAACAACCAGATCCATGACCAGGCGCGATTGGCGGCGCAGCAAGTGCTTGACAGCTTCCACTCGGGGATTCAGATCGATGATCTGACGATGACAGCCAAGACGCCGCCCATCTCGGTGCGGGCGTCGTTCGAGCTCGTGCAGAGCGCCGAATCGACCTCGAACAAGACACGCCAGGAGGCGAACACGGTCCGCAATGGGGTTCTCAACCGCGTCGCCGGCGCCGCCGCCGGCGCCCTGATCGATCTCATCGATCGCTACGAGGATGCGCTGGAACTCAAAGACGATGAGGCGGCTGAGCAGATCCTCACTCAGATCAACATGATCTTCGACGGCGAGGCCATAGCACTCGGGGACGGCGAGAAACACCCTTTGATCTCGGGCGAGGTGTCGCAGATCCTGAGCGACGCCCGGTCGTATCGGACGAGCGAGGTCGTCGCACGAAGAGCCGAGGCCATCGAGTTTGCCGGCAAGCAGGCGCTGTTCCTCACCAACCCGCTCGTGCTCGTACACTCGGAGTGGGTGCGCGGGATCGAGGCGTTCTATGACCGGCTGATCGTGAACACCACGATCGTCCCGGTCGGCACCGGTCGCCTGACGCTGATCATAAACCAGGATCCTGAGTTCGAGATGGCGTACCAGAAGGCGGCCAAGGCCGAGGCCAACCGCAAGGCGGCCGAGGAACGCGAACGCCGACGACGCGACCAGCAGCGCAGCACAGACACCGAAAGCCGAATCTTGGACACGGGCGGTTGAGTCGCCGCCGCCAGGGAATCCCGCGATGACGACTGTGACCGGGAAACAGCGCGAGAGCGTTCGGCGTGGCGGATCGGCACAGCCCGTGATCGTCTGCCAGTCGCTCACAAAGGTGTTCCGAGACTTCTGGATGCGCAGCCGCGCACGCGCCGTCGATTCGCTCAGCCTTCAGATCCACCCGCACGAGGTCTTCGGGCTCCTGGGGCCCAACGGGTCCGGCAAGAGCACGACCATCAAGATGATTCTCGGCCTGCTCCGGCCGACGTCCGGGCGGATCGCGGTCTTCGGCAAGCCGCCCACGGATGTCGCGATCAAGAAGCGCATCGGCTATCTGCCCGAGGAGTCGTACCTGTATCCGTTTCTCAACGCGCGGGAGACGCTGGACTACTACGGCAAGCTGTTCGGGATCGACTACAGGACACGCCAGCGCCGCATCGACGAGCTGCTGGACATGGTGGGGCTCAGGGCGGCCCAGTTCCGCCCCGTGCGCGAATACTCCAAGGGAATGCAGCGCCGCATCGGGCTGGCCCAGGCGCTCATCAACGACCCGGACCTGCTGATTCTCGACGAGCCCACGGCCGGCCTGGACCCGATCGGGACGCGACAGGTGAAGGATCTCATCATCCAGCTCGGCCGTCGCGGCAAGACCGTGCTGCTGTCAAGCCACCTGCTCGCCGACGTTGAGGACTGCGTGGATCGGATGGTTGTGCTGTACGGCGGGAAGTCTCGGCGCGAGGGCTCGTGCGACGAGCTGCTCGAGTCGCGCTCGCGCACCACCATCGAGGCCGACGCCCTGGACGACGACACCATCGCCGAGATCGACCGCGTCATCCGCGAGCGAACCCGCGGCGACGCGGCGATCATCAAGGTCTCGCACCCGCGCCGAAAACTCGAAGAGCTCTTCCTCGACATCGTTGAACAGGCGCGCGTCGAGCAGATCGAGACCTCCGGCGTGACCTACGGCGGCAAGACCGCCGCGTTCTTGCGGGACGACGGCGAAGGCGACGAACTCATCGACCGCCTCATCGCCCAGGGTGAGCGCGGCGAGCCCGCACCCGAGGCGCCCGAGACCATCGACGAGCCGCCCGACCAGGCTGACACTCTCATCGAGCAACTGCTCGCAGAACCCGAGGCTGATGAGCCCGCGCCCGCCGAAGCGCCCGAGATTCCCGAAGTCCCGCGCGAGCCCGGCCAGGTGGACACCTCCGAGGTGGATCTGGGCGTCATCGGTTCGCTCCTCGAGGATGAGCCGGGCGAGGAGGAAGAGGCGGAGCCGACCCCGTGAGCGCATTCGTCGAGGTCGTTCGGCGGCTGAACCATGCCCAGCACACGCTCTCGTTTCGGGCGATCGCCTCGGGTGTGATCGTCGCGCTGGCCCTGACCCGCATCGTCTGGGCGATCGTCGTCTACGACCCGGCCGCCGGGACGGAGTTGAGCGAGGTCACGGCTCGGATCTCCGAGGCCATCGAGGCCGAGCAGATCGCACCCGGCTTCGACCTCGCCTTCGAAGAACACATCAGGAAGTTCATGGCGGCCAAGGGTTCGCCGCGCACGATCGCCATCGGCGTCTCGGCGGTGGGCGGCGTGGCGCTGGTGGCGGTCTGGCTCGGGCTCGGGTTGAGTTATCTCGCACTGGGAGCGATCACCGGCGCCGTCGTCGCACTCATGCGACTCTCAGGCGCGTCGCAGGACTGGTGGACGCTCGTGCTGGGAATCGTGGTCCTGTCGGCGTCGTTCACGGCCCTGCTCGAGGGGGCGCGGCTTGCCCTGGGGCTGCTCCCGGGCAGCGTCTTCGCCATCGCGCGCAACGTGCTCAGCGAGGCTGTCCGGTCCAAGATCTCGCTCATCTTCATCGTGCTCGTCATCCTGCTGCTGGCGGCGATCCCCGGCGCGCTGCACGATGAAGTGTTCCTCCGATACAAGGTCCAGAACTTTCTGAGCTACGGCACACGCATCGCCTTCTGGATGATCGGCACGCTCACGGTCGTGTTCGGCGTCTCGACCATCACCACCGAGCAGCGCGACAAGGTCATCTGGCAGACCATGACCAAGCCCGTGAGCGCCTGGCAGTATCTGCTCGGGAAATGGGTCGGCCTCGCAACCCTGGGCGCGATCCTGCTCGTCGTGTGCGGCACGTCGATCTTCCTCTTCACCGAACGCCTCCGCAACGAGAAGGCGTTCGGCGAGCGCGAGCCGTACGTGTCGGCCGTGGACGGGCTGGCAGCCCCGACCGAGGACCGCAAAATCCTCCATTACCAGGTGCTTCAGTCCCGCGTGAGCGTCACGCCCGAGCCGTTTATCGAGCGCGATTCGGAGGAGTTCCTCCGGTCCGTCAACCAGTACATCGAGGATCTGAAGCTCAAAAACCCGGACTTTCTCGACACGCCCCAAGCCCGGGCCGAGATCGCCGAAGATCGCTACAAGATCGTCACCGTCCTGACCAGAAGCGCGGCGCCGGGGCGGGCGGCGTTCTTCGAGTTCACCGGGCTCGACCGCGCGCGCGACCGTGGCGTGCCGCTCCTGCTCAGGTACAAGATCGAGGCCGCCGAGAACCGCCCGGACATCGTCTACACCGTCTCGTTTCAGATCGGACACTACGATCCTTACGTCGAGCAGTGCACGCTTGCCTCGACGCATGTCATCAACGACATTCCCGCCGACGCCGTGGACGAGAACGGCGTGCTGCGCATCGTGGCCATGAACGGCGATCCATACACGAATATAGCGAATCCTTCGGCGATGTTCTTCCCGCCCGGCGGGCTCGAAATCTCGTATTCCGTCGGCGGCTACCAGATGAACTTCTTGCGCGTGATCGTGGTGATGTGGGTGAAACTTGCCTTCCTGGCGATGCTCGCGCTAGTGGCGGGAACCTTCCTGAGCTTCCCCGTCGCGTGTCTTGTCTCCGTGGGAACCTTCATCGCAGCCCAGAGCGCCGGCTACCTGGCCAAGTCGGTCGAGTACTACCTGTCAGGCCCGGACGAGGGGTTCGCCCGCGTGATCCAGATCATCGTCGGCCCGATTGCGCAGAGCGTCGCCTGGCTGTTCAGCACTTACGCTAACCTGCGCCCCGAGGCCAGGCTGGTCGAGGGCAGGCTCGTGCCATGGGTCGGCACCACCGACAACCCGGGCGTCATCCTGGGCGTGGCCCTGCTGGGCGTCTGGACGGTCGGCCTCTTCTTTCTCGGCGCGTACATCTTCAAGAAGCGCGAACTGGGCCTGTACTCGGGACAGTAATACGGAGAGGAATTCGCCGGCATGAATCGCGACAGGATCATCCAGACGGGCGCGGCGGGGGTGATGGCCGTCGCCATGGCCGGGTCGGCGCTGCTGGCCATAAGCCTGAGCAACTCCGCCGGTCGAAACCGGCTCAGCTACACCGTCACGCTCGAAGAGGGCGATCCGCCCCAGGTCGCCATCGGCATCGCCATGGGCGCCTTCCGAGGCCTGTTCGTCAACTTCCTCTGGGTCCGCGCCAACACCCTCAAGGAAGAGGGCAAGTACCACGAGGCGATGGACCTGGCCAAGGCGATCACCACGCTCCAGCCGCGCTTCCCGGACGTGTGGATTTTTCACGCGTGGAACATGGCGTACAACATCTCGGTCACCACGCACACGCCGGACGAGCGCTGGTCGTGGGTGAACCGCGGGATCGACCTGCTCCGCCGGCAGGGCGTCGTGCACAACCCCACCGACATGCTCATTCACAGGGAGCTGGGCTGGATCTTTCTGCACAAAATATCCGGGTACATGGACGACGCCAACCCGGATTACAAGCGACGCCTGGCGCAGGAATGGACGCTGGTGCTGGGCGATCCGCCCACGCCACAGCCGCGTGAGACCCGCGACCAGGCCATCGAGCGATACGCCGCGTGGCTTCAGATCATCGACGATGCGCCCGGGTCGCTCGATGGGCTCACGGAATCACACCCGGCGGTGGCGGCGCTCCTGCCTGCGTACACGGCTGCGATTGAGCCGGAGCTGGGAGTGTCGTTCCTCGAACGGTACGCGCGGCACGAGGCGCTGCGACGCTCGGGTCGCCACGACGTGCTGATCCAGGCGTTCCGCGAGTCGGCCCGGTTCGGCACAAAGGCCGAGGCGATGGAGGCGCTGCTGGACGACCCCGCCTACGACGACGCCTGGCAGCCGCTGCTCGCCCACGTCCGCAAGCGCGTGCTGATCGACGTGTACAACATGCAGCCGAGCCGCATGATCCGCTACACGCGCAAGTACGGCCCGATGGACTGGCGCCACGCCGCCTCGCACGCCGTGTACTGGGTCGCCAAGGGCGTCGAGGGCGCGCTCACCCGGCACACCATCCGCAACGAACGCGACTTCGACTTCGTCAACACCGACCGCATCGTCATCCAGGCCATCCAGGACCTGTTCCGATCGGGCCGGATCTACTACGACTTCGTCGGTGCGGTCGCGACTCCGGGCGACCCCAAGGTCGTCTATCTCGGGTTTCCCAATCCCCATTTCGTCGATACCTACCTCCAGATCCTGGACGAGCTGCGCGCGCGGGCCGGTGTGTTCGAGCGAATCGAGGCGACCAACGAGGTGCCGGGCCGAACCGTCACCCTGTATTCGTCCGGCTATGAGAACTTCATGAAGGACGTCATCCGCTATTACTACCGAATCGGGATGAAGGAGAAGGCGACGCGGCTCAAGGATGAGCTCGGGCAGTGGGAGGGCATGAACGTCAGCGACGACCTCCGGGCCGACTACTTCGCGCAGGACATCGACGACTTTGTTCGCCGAGAACTCCGCGAGCGTCTCAGCACGCCGCAGGTCGCCGCCTCAGAGATCGTCGCGGCGCTCATCTCCGCGTTCGTCAACGGCCTGCTCCAGGGCGACGACGAGCTCTACACCGACAACCTCGTGTACGCAAAGCTCGTGCACGAGAACTTTTTCATGGAACAGGCGCGGCTCAACCCGGTGAATCCCTCGGCCGCCCGCATGGAGTCGCAGCTGGACCGCGAGTTCTTCGTGGTCGAGGGCGGCGCGTTCGTCTCCACCATCACGATCCTCAATCGCGGCGACGCCGAGCGTCTGTACGATCTGGCCGACGATCGGCTCAAGCGGTACGCCTACGACTTCATCGCCCAGGGCAGCCGCGCCGTCTACGACGCCGATGCCGAGCGCGGCCAGGGCAAGCCGTTCGACGAGGTCTTCCCCGAACCGGCGGGAATGGCGGCGCATCGCATCAGCATGGCCGAACTACAGGACCGGCGCACCCAGCAGCAACTCAACCGCGAGCAGCGATGAGGGGGAAGTGACGGAGTGGTAGGTCGGATCTCCGAGCCGACCGTTGGGGGGATCTAACGCGAAGGATGCGAAGAGCGCAGAGGTGGCGAAGGGGGATAGGAGGTGGTGGATTGGGTCGGAGAATGGGGCGGGGCGCCGATGCTCGAGATCACGGCCCGGACGTCACCGTTGAAGATCGCACGGGAATCGGCCTTCTCGGTGCGCCGGGGCTGATGGCGGGCGTGATCGCCTCAGAATCGCTGGAATAATGGCTGCAAGCCCTCGCTCCCCATTGTTTTCGTCGTGACATTCATGTAGACTGGTGCCGTCAGGCGTGTCTTGGCACCCAGGCGTGCCGGGCTCTGGTGGCCGGCCGAGTTCGAGAGACAGCCGCGACTCTCGGCCGCCGCCCCAGAGCGCACTGATCGGAGAATCGAAGATGACCGTGCGAACCCCCCGCCCCCCACGAGCATTGCTCGGCGTGCGGGCGCTTCTGCCGCTGTCGCTGCTCTCACTGATCGCTGTCCCCGCCGCTTTCATCCCCGCCGCTCACGCCCAGACTCAGCTCTGGATCACACAGTTTGGCACAAGCAACCAGGATTCCCTTACCGCTGTTGAATCTGACGCGGCGGGGGGCGTGATGGTCGCGGGATGGACCATCGGGAGCCTGGGGCGACCGAACCCTGGTTGCCGGCCTGAGGGCTGCAGTAGCGACGCGATCTTGGCCCGCTACGACGGAGCGGGAACCCAACTCTGGATGCGCCAGTTCGGCACGGGCACGTGGGAACAGGCTCTTGCCCTCGCGTCCGATGGGGCGGGGGGAGTGATGGTCACGGGGTGGACCGATGGCAGTTTGGGTGGACCGAACGCTGGCTGCATACCTGGGCATTATTGTTCGAGCGACGTCTTCCTGGCCCGCTACGACGCGGACGGCAATCAGATCTGGATACGCCAATTCGGTTCGAGCGAATTCGATATGGGTTTCGCTCTTTCGCCCGACGGGGTTGGGGGCGTGATGGTCGCCGGACAGATAGACGCGACGTTCCTTGCCGCCGATGTCTTCGTGGCACGATACGATAGTGTGGGCAACCAGCTCTGGATACGCCAGTTTGGCACGAGCAGCAAGGACGGCGCTACTGCTCTTGCGCCCGATGGGGTCGGGGGCGCAATGGTCGCAGGCACGACGGAGGGCGACCTGGGTGGGCCGAACGCGGGGTCAGAGGACGCATTCCTTGCCCGCTATGACGGCGCGGGCAATCGGATCTGGATCCGCCAGTTCGGCACAAATAGCAATGACGGAGCCGCCGCCCTTGCGTCCGACGGCGCGGGGGGCGTGATCGTCGCGGGCGCGACAGAGGGCGACCTTGGTGGGCCGAACGCGGGATTGGTCGACGCGTTCCTTGCCCGCTACGACAGCACGGGAGACCGACTCTGGATCCGCCAGTTCGGCACGAGCAGCGATGACTTTGCTTCGGCCGTTGCACCCGACGGCGCGGGGGGCGTGCTGGTCACGGGATGGACAGAGGGCAACTTGGGCGGACCGAATGCAGGCGGGTCGGACGCATTCTTGGCTCGATATGACAGCGCGGGCAACCGATTGTGGCTTCGCCAGTTCGGCTCGACCAATTACGACGACGCCGTCGCGCTTTCGGCCGACGGCGCAGGTGATGTGATGGTCGCGGGACGG
>JADFOF010000086.1 GCA_022563015.1 Planctomycetota bacterium | reverse complement strand
GGTGATCGCGGCCCTGCTCGCGATGTTCTACGTCTTTGACATGCGCGTCGGGCCGGGCGACACGAATGAACCGTCAACTGGCGAATCGGCTACGGGCAGGCGAGGCGTTCAGGTTGCGGGCGTCGCGGGGATCGTCTGTCTCGGACTCATGATCTTCGGCGTGTTCATCGATCCCATTCTCAAATCGTTGGATGTCACCGCCGCCAAGGGCCTTCCGCTTGGCGCGACGTTCCAGATCGCTGTGGCCGTGGTGGCGTACAAACTCGCGCCCAAACGAATCCACGAGGCCAACGAGTTCAACTTCTTCCCCGTCAAGGAGGTCGGGCTGCTCTTCATGGGCATCTTTGCCACCATGGCACCAGCGCTAGGCTACCTGTCGGTGCACGGCGCGGGGCTCGGGCTCGACTCAGCGACATCGTTCTACTTCGGCACAGGAGCGCTCTCGGGCGTGCTGGACAACGCCCCCACCTACCTGAACTTCCTCCAGATCTCGTTCGGTGCAGACGAGATCAACCCCGAGACGGTCAAGACGTTCTTGAGCACGCCCAAGGGGAACGACGTGCTCGCTGCCATCTCGACCGGGGCGGTCTTTTTCGGCGCGATGACCTACATCGGCAACGGGCCCAACTTCATGGTCAAGGCGATCGCGGAGTCCAGCGGCGTCCATATGCCCTCGTTCTTCGGGTACATGGCTCGGGCCATCGCTCTGCTTCTGCCGGTGCTGGTCCTGCATTGGCTGATCTTCTTTGTGCTGATCTGATTTTACGGTTCCCATTATTCACATAGGCCCGCGCAGCGCGATGTACGAGCCCTGGGCGCGAGCACAGGGTGTTCGAGGTACGGCACCAAGAAAACGCTCCGCTTGCGAGGAGGGCTCGTACATGAAATCGCCCGATTTGCTGACGGAATCGGGGGGCAGTCCCTTTCTAATGCGCGAGCGACAAGTGGGATCCGTAATAGGCTATCACATGCGTCTCAAGTCGGGATGCAAGGTGGACGAGCCGTATCGCCGGGGGGCCGCGATTCGAGCCTCTCGCACCCCAGGGGAAGACGATCTATCGGCCTGAGAATGTGACGAGCGGGTCCGGCCATCTTGTTCGGGTTCTTCCCCTCGCCATCGCTCCAGGCACCCTCCCATTTCTCCCAAATACCGCAACTTAACGGGTTCTCACCGCTTCTCACTGATGAGAATCGACAAAACCACCAGATTATTCAAGATTTCTCTTGACAGGCTCGACGCGATCTGGCAAGATGGGGATTGCCCCGGGCGTTCATAGCGTCTATTCGGGGTGCTCTCTGAGGCTTTGAATATGGCCTGAGGGCACGGAGACTTGACACGGATACTTTTTCAAGAGGAGAACGAGAGTGAGACGCATTTTGAGTGTATCGGTGGTGGCTGTTGCTGTTCCTGTCCTGTTCCCGACGGTTGGCTTGGCTCAGACCATCATTCCCGCCATGACCGTTTCTTCGGTCCAGGTTGATTTCGAGAACATGGCTCTGGGCGCTACTGACGTCGCTGCGATCAATGCGGTGCACCCCGGTGCAAACCTCGGTCGAATTACGTCTGTGGGGTCCCTCGCTGCTTTGGGCAACTACAGCACCGGGTTCGCGCTCGGTCGCGCGCTCGCGTTGGATCCCAACGGCAGCGGCGGCCTGTTCATCGTCGATCCGGGTGGCAACTTCGGTGGCGGCAACGGTTACTCGATCAGCCTGGGCATGGTCTCCACGCAGATCGGTCTGTCGATCGCCGATTTCAATGGTACAAAGAACGTGGACTTCTTCTTGGGCCCGGCTCTGGTTGGAACCACCACTGTCAGCGGGAGTGGTGGACCCGTGGTCACGTTCTACGAACTCAGGGGCGGATTCGACCGCGTTGAAATCAACGGGACTCCGAATTATGTGATCCCGGAGATCTGGGTCCAGGTTCCCGCTCCAGCCTCGCTGTCGCTGCTGGCGCTGGGAGGATTGGCGTTGGCGCGCCGTCGGCGTTAGACCGCACTTCATCGAAGCCTCATGAGAGCCGTCCGCCGGGACGGCTCTTTCTGTGCGCTGTCGTCCAACGCATCGCCGGACAATCCGACACGAGTATAAGGCATCCTCATGGAGACGCGAATTGCGGGTGTGGCGGAATTGGCAGACGCGCATGGTTCAGGTCCATGTGGGAGTAATATCCCGTGGAGGTTCGACTCCTCTCACCCGCATTGCGAGGCGGCCCGCCGGGTCGATTTTTTCATCGGCGTGAGTGCGCGATGATTCGCAGATTTCACGGCGAATGGAACCAGCATGCGAACATCCATTCTTGCGATACTCCTGGCGCTTTCGCTCCCGAGCGAATCAGCGGTTGACGGACCCGCCGCCCCCGCCCACACAGAGCCGGTCGCCCTCACCTTGGGGGTCATGACGTTCAACATCCGATTCGGCACCGCCGATGACGGGCAGAACAGCTGGCCAAACCGGAACCAATTCGTCTTCGACGTCATCCGGGAGCATGACATGGACACCTTCAACGGCTGGACCGGCCGGACCGACGGCCCGAAGATCGATTACGTGCTCGTTCCCCCGACCGCCATCATTCAAGACGCCGGAATCATCCGCACCAGCCGCGACGGCCGGTATCCATCGGACCATTTCCCCGTCTGGGCTAAGCTGCAAATCCCCGCGCCCGCCGACGGTCGATAAACCCGGGTGCGGTGGCACGCCCGCCCGCATTCAGTCGCGTAGCCGGCGCTTCGTTGCCGGGCGACCTGAACTGAAAACTCGCACAGATGCCGATTGCTGCGGGCGCTGTCTCGCTGCATTGCGACAAGCGCGCACGAAAACGGCTCCGCGATGTCGAATGCGGAGTCGCTCCGTGTTCTCGCTCGAATCCTTCCGGGATCAGAAGCCGTTGAGGATGTCGAGCACCGACTGCAACGCCGGTCCAGCGGCACCAGCTGCTTTACCCATTGCGGCGAGAATCGCACCGATCGCAGTAGCAATACCCATGATAAATCTCCTCTTCTTTCACTTCGGCGCCCCAAGAACAACCCGGGGTTCGCGAACCCTATTACATACGGGTCCAACGTACCAGAATCTGGCGCTGGTGTCAATTAGAAATCTCAGAAAAATGGCCAGCGGGCAGCGATTTGGGAGTTGATATCGCCAAAGGCCCTTGTAAATCAGCGATCATGCATTAGACTGGGTGATCAGGCGACTGTCAGGGCAATGGTCGGTCAGGCGGCGTCGAGACCCGCGCTCGATCTGACGGGTCGGGGACGCAGTGGAGTGATGTATGCGTGTGCGTGATCTTGCGCTTTGGACTCCGTTCTTCGCCGCAAGCACGGCCTTCGCGCAGTTCTGTCCTCTGGTCAGCCCGACCTTCGACACCGGGCGGCGGACGCGGCCGAACGCGACCGCGGTGGCCGACGTCAACGGCGACGGTCAGCTCGACATCATCGCTGTGAGCGATCCTTCCGACCAGATATCGGTGCTGCTTTACCTCGGCGGTGAGAACTTTGCCGCGCCGGTCCTTTGGCCTGTGGGGGATGAGCCCACCGAACTCGTGGTGCTCGATTTCGACCTCGACGGCGACATGGATATCGTAACCGTCAACCACAAGTCACACGACGTGACGCTGCTGCAAAATGATGGTGCCGGGAACTTCTCGGCGCCAGTTTCGTTCGCGGTTGGCTTGGCCCCGTTCGCGATTGTGTCGGGCGACTTCAACGCCGATGGCCTGCCCGATATCGCGACCGCAAACGTCGCCAGCGATTCTGTATCGGTCCTGCTCAACCTGGGGGCTGGTCTGTTTGCGTCTCAGGTCCAGTACGCCACCGACGACGCACCGGACGGCATCGCCGCCTGCGATCTCGACTCGGACGGCAACCTTGACCTCATCACCGCGAACATCGGCGCGGGGACGGTTTCGGTCATCTTCGGGAGAGGCGATGGCACGTTTCTTCCCGCGTCAAGCATCACGATTCCCGGCAACGCCTTCGATCTCGTCTGCTGCGATCTCGATCTGGCCAACGGGCCCGATATCGCGCTCGTGGACGGGTTCACCGACTCGATCATCGTGCTCTACAACGACGGGTCCGGTGCGTTCGGCCCGCCACAGGTGTTCCCGGGCGGCGACGGCGGATTCTCCATCGCATGCCCGGACATCGACGCTGACGGAAAGCCCGATCTCATCACGGCTAATCTCGTATCCGACGACGTCACGTGGCTGAAAAACCTCGGAGGCGGTCTGTTCGATGCGCCCATCCCGCTGCCGATCGGTGAGGATCCATCCGACGTCGCGCTCGGGGATCTTCAGGGCGACGGCGACACCGACGTCGTCGTGGCGTTTCGAAGAGGAGTCAAGGTCATATTCAACACCTGTGGCCCGGCTCCGTGCTACGCCGACTGCGACCAGTCCGGCGCACTGGACATCTTCGACTTTCTCTGCTTCCAGAACAGCTTCGTGCTGACCGAGCCCTATGCCTGCGACTGCGACCCCGACCCCGCCTGCGACATCTTCGACTTCCTGTGCTTCCAGAATGCGTTTGTCGCCGGGTGCCCGTAGCAACGCGCCGGACGATTGCGCAACCGATCTACCAGCCCAGCACGTACGCACATATCAACGGCATCACGATCGTCGCGTCGGACTCGATCACGAACTTCGGCGTGTCGACGCCCAGCTTGCCCCACGTGATCTTCTCGTTGGGCGCCGCCCCGCTGTACGAGCCGTAGCTGGTCGTGCTGTCGCAGATCTGGCAGAAGTAGCCCCACAGCGGGACCTCGCGGTGCAGGTCCCTGGCGATCATCGGCACGACGCAGATGGGAAAGTCGCCCGCGATGCCGCCGCCAATCTGGAAGAACCCGATCGAGTGCTCGCGCGACGTGCTCTGGTACCACTGTGAAAGTTCGAGCATGTAGTCGATGCCGTCTTTGAGCCTGGCGACGCCGGCCAGCCCGCCGTCAATCAGCCTCGCCGCGTACGTGTTGCCCAGGGTCGAGTCCTCCCAGCCGGGGACGAACATGGGCAGGTTCTTCTCGGCGGCGGCGACCAGCCACGAGTGGTCCGGGTCGATCTGATACTTGTCGGCCAGCACGCCGGAGCGCAGCAGGCGATAGAAAACCTCGTGGGGGAACAGACGCTGGCCGCGGGCGTCGGCGCTCCTGATCTCCTCGGTGAATACAGCGTCGATGTGCCGCATCACCTCGTCCTCGGGGATGCACGTGTCGGTGACGCGGTTGAAACCCTGCGCGGCGAGTTCGGCCTCCTGTTGCGGCGTCAGGTCGCGATAGTCGGGGATCTGCTTGTACAGCTCGTGTCCGATGAGATTGAAGACGTCCTCTTCGAGGTTGGCGCCGGTGCAGCAGATGGCGTGGACCTTGTCCTTGGCGATCATCTCGGCGAGGTAGCGCCCGGCCTCGGCGGTGCTCATCGCGCCGGCGATCGTCAGCAGCATGAAGCCGCCCTCGTCGAGGTGGCGGCGGTACGCGATGGCGGCCCTGCGCACAGCCTGGGCGTTGAAATGACGGAAGTGGGCGTCGATGAAATCACTGACGTTCACGCGATGGACCTCCGGAGCCCCGGCTGTCGAGGCGGAGATCCTAGGAACCGGGAGGTTGGCTGCGCTGAGCCGCCCGCATACAAACCCGCCCTGAGGCCGCAGGGGAGCGGCTGGTATCTCGGTCATCACCCCATATTTGGCCTGGTTTGTTTTTGCACAGATCCGCTGCAACCCCCCTCGGCGCCGGCGGTATGCGCCTGTGTCGGGTGGAGCCGGGCGACGACTGCTCGATCGCCGCGTGCCGATGCGCACCGGAGAGCCGTCCCGAGATTGGGGCGGGCCCCACCATGGTCAAGGAGGTCTGCGCATGCCTGGGTTCAACCGGTCTCGATCCACGGCGAGTTATTTGTCTGAACCATCACTGAGTCACCGCCGACACGGGCGACTGTGTTCTTGGAGAGATGCGCATGGCCCCGAGAGACGCCGCTCGTTCCGGGCTGTATACGGGCTTGTCGCACTGACTCAACTGGCCTTCGCGACCTTCCCTGTCCACGCGCAAAACCAGCTCTGGCTCCGCCAGTTCGGCACGAGCGATTGGGATCTCGCCTATGCCCTTGCGCCCGACGGCGCGGGGGGCGTGATCGTTGCGGGAACGACAGGCGGCAGCTTGGGCGGGCCGAACGCGGGCGGGCCCGATGCCTTCCTGGCCCGCTACGACGAAAACGGCAACCGGCTCTGGATTCGCCAGTTCGGCACGTACAGGGGCGAGCAGGCCGCAGCCCTCGCGCCCGACGGCGCGGGGGGCGTGGTGGTCGCAGGATTCACCCAAGCCAACCTGGGCGGGCCGAACGCGGGCTATGAGGACGCTTTCATGGCCCGATACGACAGCGCAGATGACTTCCTCTGGATCCGTCAGTTCGGCTCGAGCAGCGCCGACTGGGCCGCCGCTCTAGCGCCCGACGGCACGGGAGGCGTGATGGTCGCCGGCTCAACAGACGGCAGCCTTAGCGGGCCAAGTGCGGGCATGACTGATGCCTTCGTGGCCCGCTACGACAGCGCGGGCAACCAGCTCTGGATCCGCCAGTTCGGCACGAGCGCGGACGACCGTGCCTACGCCCTCGCGCCCGACGGCACGGGCGGCGTGATGGTCGCGGGATCCACATTGGGCAGCCTGGGAGGGCCCAGCGCGGGCTTTGGCGACGCCTTCCTGGCCCGATACGACGAAACCGGCCACCGGCTCTGGATCCGCCAGTTCGGCACGAGCATGGGCGACGGAGCCACCTCCCTTGCGCCCGACGGCGCGGGAGGCGTGATCGTCGTGGGTGTCACAGGCGGCAGCCTGGGCGGACCGAACGCGGGCAGGGGTGACGTGTTCCTGGCCCGGTACAACGGCGCGGGCGAGCGGCTCTGGATCCGCCAGTTCGGCACAAGCGAGCCGGATTGGGCCTTTGCCTTGGCGCCCGACGGCGCGGGGGGTGTGATCGTCGCGGGAACGACAGAGGGCAGCCTGGGCGGGGCGAACGCGGGCTATGTAGACGCCTTCCTGGCCCGCTACGACGGCGCGGGCCACCGGCTCTGGCTCCGCCAGTTCGGCACGAGCATGGACGACATAGCCCGCGCCTTGGCAGCCGACGGGACGGGGGGCGTGGTGGTTGCGGGTTACACCGGTGCCCACCGCGGCGGGCCCGCAGGACAACAGTCCGACGTCTTTCTGGCCCGCTACACGATCGACTCGTGCTACGCCAACTGCGACCAGTCCACGGGAAATGAGGTGCTCGACATCTTCGACTTCCTCTGCTTCCAGAATGACTTCGTGACCGGCAACTCGTACGCATGCGACTGCGATACGAGCACAGGTCCCCTGGTCTGCGATATGCTCGACTTCCTGTGCTTCCAGAAGGCGTTCGTGGGTGGGTGTCCGTGAGGGGGAAGTGACGAAGAAGAGGAAGAGACGAAGAGACTGAGAGACGAAGAGACGAAGTGGCGGAGCAGAGGATCGCCGATCACAGCTCGGGCGCGAAGCCGCGGCGCATGGTGTTCTCGCTGCTGGCTCTCGGGTCGGTGAAGTGCAGCAGGTAGTCGGCCCCGCCGGCCTTGGTGCCCACGCCCGACATGCCGGCCCCGCCGAAGGGCTGACGGGCGACCAGGGCCCCGGTGCAGCCGCGGTTGATGTAGAGGTTGCCGACGCGGAAGTCGCGCTTGGCCTTCTCGATGTGCGAGGGCTTGCGCGTGAAGACGCCGCCGGTGAGCTTGTACTCGCTGGCGTTGGCGATGTCGAGCGCCTCGTCGAACGAGCGTGCGTGCATGACGGACAAGACCGGGCCGAAGATCTCCTCGCGGCCGATGGTGTGGTCCATGCTGACGCGTGAGAAAATGCTGGGAGCGACGAAGCGGTCGAGCGACGTAGCGACGAAGGGGTCGTCGGCCGGCAGGTCCATTTCGAGTTCAAGCCGACAGCCCTCGTCCTTGCCCTTCTGGATGTAATCCCGGATGGTGTCGGCGGCGGCGGCGTTGATGATGGGGCCGACGTCCGTGCCGGGGTGCATGGGGTCGCCGATGATGAGCGAGTTGGTGGCGTTGACGAAGCGCGTGATAAAGGTCGTGCTGGCCGGGCCCTCAGGCCCGTGCGGGTCCACCACGATGCAGCGCGAGCACGCCGAGCACTTCTGACCCTGGTAGCCGAAGGCCGAGTAGCGGATGCCCAGGACCGCTTCGTCCAGGTCCGCGGAGGTATCGACGATGACGGCGTTCTTGCCTCCCATCTCGGCGATGATCTTCTTGACGTGCTGCTGGCCGGGCGCGGTCTGTGCGGCGCCCTCGATGATGTCCAGGCCGACCTCCTTGGAGCCCGTGAACGCGATCATGGCCACGCGCGGGTCGCGGACGAGGACCGAGCCGACCGTCGAGCCCGGGGCGTGGCAGAAGTGAAGCACATCGCGCGGGAAGCCGGCGTCCCACAGGATCTCGGTGATGAGGCGTGCGATGCCGACGGTGGGACGCGCCGGCTTGACGATCGCGCAGTTGCCCGTGACGAGCGCGGCGGTGGTCATGCCCGTAAAGATCGCGGCGGGGAAGTTCCACGGGCTGATGACCACGGCGACGCCCCTGGGCTGGTACCAGGTCTCGTCGAGTTCGCCGATAAAGCGGCCCAGGCGCTGGCGGTCGAACATCCTGGACGCCATGCGTGCGTAATACTCGCAAAAATCGATGGCCTCGCAGATGTCCGCGTCGGCCTCACGCCAGGTCTTCCCGGCTTCCTTGATCATGACGCCGCAGAGCTCGTCGCGGCGGTTGCGCATGAGCGCGGCGGCCTTGACGAGCGCGCCGGAACGGGTCGATTGCGGAGTGTCGCGCCATGTCGGAAAGGCTGTGTAGGCCGCGTCGAGCATGGCGCGGGCCTGGTCGGCGTCGAGCAATGTCTCGCCTTGCGGGACCGTGGCCGAGGCGATGGCGTCGGCGAAGGCCTCGCGCCGGCGGCGCTGCGAGAAGTCGCGCGTGGGCTCGTTGAAGAACGGCCTGGAATCGGCGAGACCTTCGATCGCTGGCGAGAGCGCGTGCCGGGCCGGGGCGTCCTCGACCAGGTCGCGCTTGATCGGCTGGCGCGGATGGTTGTTGAGCGTGCGCGGATTCTCAAGAAGCGTGCGCGGGTCGGCGTTGGCCATGAACCCCGCGAGCAGCCACGACTCGTTGGACGTGTTCTCGAGCAGGCGCCGCACGAGGTAGGCCATACCCGGGATCATCTCGCCAACGGGAACATACTCGCGGACGCGCAGGCCCATCTCGACCGCGGCGTGCTTGAGCTGGTCGGCCATGCCGTGCAGCATCTGAATCTCGATGGCGGTGCGCGGCAGGCCTCGCTTTTCCAGTTCGGCCAGGGCGCAGGCGATGGAGCGCGCGTTGTGTGAGCCGACGGCGAGTTTCACGCCGCCGTGGTTCGGGGGAAGGCGGATTAGGGAATCCGGACTGTCGGCTCGGAGATCTGTTCTATCCGGAGAGACGTCAGCTCGGAAGGCTGACCCACCAGGAGAGATGTCGGCTCGGAGATCCGACCTACCTGCGTCAGCTCGGAGAGCTGATCCACCAAGAGAGGCATCGAGGAGAACGCGGGTCATGTCCTCGAAGCACGCATCGGTCTGCCACTTCTCGTTCCAGACCGGGCAGGGCCAACCCTGCTGCTCGGCGTGGATCGTCTCGTAGTCCCAGTAGGCGCCCTTGACGAGTCGGACGGTGACGATGCGGCCGGTGGCTTTCGCCCAGTCGCAGATGAGCGTCGCGTCATCCACGCCCGACTTGAGATAAGCCTGCAAGGCCAGGCCGGCATGAAAGTCGACGGTTTCGCAGCAGCGCATGAACAGCTCAAGCGTGAGGTCCTTGTGCTCGAACGACTCGATGTCAAAGTTGACGAAGACGCCGAGATCGCGTGCGGCTTCAAGAACCGGCACGAGGCGCGACATGACGTCGGCGATGGCGCCGTCGATATCAATGGCGTCGCACCGTGCCGAGAGCGAGGAGACTTTGACGGAGATATTCGTGCGCGGGAGCGGGCCCAGGTGATCGGACTCGAGACGCTGGTTGCTCTTCCAGGCCGAGACCGACTCGGGCAGGTTGTTGACGAGGTCGAGATACTTGTCGCGATACATGTCGGCCTCGGCGTCGGAAACGCACGCCTCGCCGAGCAGATCGACCGAGAACGCGATGCCGTCGTCCCAGAGCTCTTTGAGGCCCGGCAGCGCGCTCGCAGCGT
>JADFOF010000085.1 GCA_022563015.1 Planctomycetota bacterium | reverse complement strand
CATCGGTCGGCCGGCGGTCATCGGCCGCGCCAAGCCGACCGCGATCGCCCAGGGCCTGGGCGAGCTGTACATCAACCCGTACGCAGATCCCGGGCGCGAGGGCGAGCGGGTGACGCGGACGGTTGCACGCGTGCTGGACGGCGGGGTGATGACCAACCCGCTGGGCATCGGCGTTGTGCTGGACAACCCATCGCCCACGGGCGCGAGGATGGTGGTCGATGCGATCAACAGCCGGTTTCCGAGGCAGCCGGGCGACGATGACGACGCCGCCCGCGGGCGCGGCACCAAGGGCAACTACCAGCTCGTGCAGATCAGCGTGCCCGATCGATACGTTGATGCGCCGGGCGACTTCATCAATCTCATCCGGTTCATGCAGGTGGATTATTTCTTCGCGCAGCAGTACGCAAACCGATACGTGAACGCGTTGAAGACGGAGTTCTGGCTGGCGCAGGATCTGGCCTGGGCGCTCGAGGCGCTGGGGCGGCCGGCGCTGCCGTTCGTGCAGCCCCTCTATGACTCCTCGGAACCGGTCACGCAGTTCTATGCGTTGCGTGTGGGCGCCCGGCTGGGCGACGAGCGCACGGCTGTCTATCTCACCGACATCGCGGCCGACGAATCGAGCGAGTTTCGCCTCGAGGCGATCGAGCTGATGCGTGACCTCAACCGCCCGAACGTGGACATGGTGCTGCGCGAGCTGGCCGGCGATGACGAGCTGCGCGTCCGCATCGCCGCGTACGACGTCCTGGTCTGGCGGGCGGAACAAGTGCGGATATCGCAGGCGTTGGCCGCGGGATCATCCGGGCTCAGACTGACCCCGGAGCAAGTGCGGACCATCCGCCGCGAGGCGAGCATCACCATGCCCCCGGGGATGCTGCAGGGCATCCAGCGGCTGGCCATCGGGATGACCCCCAGCACGCGCAAGCCGAAGTTCCACGTCGATATCGTGCCCTTCGGTGAGCCGCTGATCTATGTGACGCAGCATGGTGTGCCGCGTATTGTCCTGTTCGGCGAGCACATCGAGCTGGCCGACGAGTTTCTGATCCACGCCTGGGACGGGCGTCTGATGTTCCGTCGCGACGGGCCTACAGACGGCGTGCACGTCTACTACGAGTTGGCCGGTGAGAACGGGCTGCCCGGCCCGACGGTGGCCCGCGACTTTATGGTCAAGCCGGACGTGATCGAGTTGCTCCAGTTCCTTGCGGGCAAGCAGCAGCGTCGCGATCCGAGGCCCGGGCTGGACCTGACGTATTCGGAGACGGTCGGGGCGGTGGCGGCGATGCTGGACGGGGGCGGGATCGAGGCGGCGTTTGCGACGGAAACAGACCGGCTGCGAGCGAAGCTGCTCGCGGCGGCCGCCGTCACCCGCGCCCCCGACCGACCCGACACGGACCAGCCGGGTTTGGATGACGACTTCCTTGGCGCGGGCGAGGCGGTGACGCCGACCCAGAGCGATTCCATGGTGGTTCCGATCCGCCGCTCTGGCGGTGGCGGGGCCGGGTCTCATTGACGAGGCGTGCCCCTCCCGGGTGTGAAATGCAACGCGTGACGTTTGATCGGACCGAATACGAGTGTGAGCCGTCGATCTCGGGGATGCCCCGGAGGCGGCTGCCGATCGCCGTCGCGGCTGTCCGGGGCAGGATGCTTCCCGCCGACGCCGCCGGTTCGCGGACCAGTCCCGGCGACATGGAGGTTGCCGCCTGATGCGTTTGGCCAAGCTCTCACTCAACGGTTTCAAGTCGTTCGCCGACCCGACGGATTTCTCGTTCGATGAGCCGATGATCGGCGTGGTCGGGCCCAACGGATGCGGCAAGTCCAACATCGTGGACGCGATCAAGTGGGTGCTGGGCGAACGCTCCAGCAAGAGCCTGCGCGGGAAGGAGATGATCGATGTCATCTTCGCGGGCTCGGCCTCGCGCAAGCCCTCGGGCATGGCCAGCGTCACGCTCACCTTCGAGAACCCGATACTGGGCGTGAGGGAGGATGCGACGGGAGGGGTGTCCGAGCACGACAGCGTGCCGTCGGCGGCCGGCAACCCCGGCCAGCCAACCCGGAGCGACGAGTCCGCCAGTGAGGCGTCGCTCCTGTTGGCGTCGCGAAACGGGCGGATTCACCGCGGGCTGCCGATCGATACCGACCACGTCGAGGTCGAACGCCGACTGTACCGCGACGGCACGAGCCAGTACCTCATCAACGGCAAGCGGGCCCGGCTCAGGGACATCCGCGAGCTGTTCCTGGACACGGGCATCGGGGCGGATGCGTACTCGATCATCGAGCAGGGGAAGGTCGACGCGATGCTGGTGGCCTCGCCGCTGGAGCGACGCACGATCTTCGAGGAGGCGGCCGGAATCGCCCGCTACAAGCAGCGGCGGATCGAATCCGAACGCAAGCTCCAGCGCGCCGATGCCAACCTCGCCGTGACGCGCGAGCAACTGGCCGGCACCGAGCGCCGCCTGCGCACCGTGAAAGGGCAGGCCGCCAAGGCCCGGAAGTTCGTCGAGCTGGATTCCGAGCTGCGAGCGCTGCGCATGGCGCTCTCGTTCGATCAGTACGAGGACTTGCGAGAGCGGCTGAACGGGTTGACCTCGCAACTTGCCGACTTGCAGCTGCGCCGAGCCGAGACGGTCGAGTCGCTCACGCGGGCCGAACAACGCAAGCAAGACGCCGAACTCGACCGGCACGAGCTGCACGGAGAGCACCGGCGAGTCGAAGAAGAGCGGATCGCAGCGACGCACGCGGCCGAGTCGGCCGAACAACGCAAGCATCTCACGGAGCGCGCCCTCGAAGAAACTCGGCACCAGATCGGAACCGACACCCAGCGCCTGGACGAGATTCGCCAGAAGCTGGACGAGATCCGCCGGACGATTGCACGGCAAACCGAGGCGATCCGGCACCACGAGAGCACGCTGGCCCAGGCCGACAGTATGCTCGACCGTGTCGGTGCGGAACGGGCTGGTTTTCTCGAGGCGATCGCAGATTATCGTGCCGACCTGGGCAACCGCCGCGCCTCGTCGCTGAATATCGAACGCGAGCAGTCCGCGTTGCTGACGAGCGTGCTGGCCGACGAGAAGCGGGCCGAGTCGCTGCGCGAGCAGATGGTCGGCGTGGATCAGAAACAATCACGCATCACGACAGATCGATTGGAGCTCTCCCGGCGCGTGGCCGAGCACGAACTGAGTGCCTCGCGCCATGAGGCCGCGATCGAGCAGCTTGATCGCGAGCTGGCCGAGCGCGACCGCCAGGCGGCGATGCTCTCGGAGGGTCGGCGGAATATCGCCGGGCGCGTGTCTGATCTCGAACAGCGGCATCTCAGGCTGGACGGACGACGACAGACGCTGGACGAGATGGTCTCGTCCGGCGTGGGGCTGGGCGACGGGGTGCTGCACGTGCTGGGGTTACGGGACACGAACAAGGACTTCGCGGGCGTGATCGCGCCGCTGGCCGATCTCATTGAGACCGAATCATCCCACGCGCTCGCCGTCGAAACCGCCCTGGGAGCCGATCTTCGCGCGCTGCTCGTCCTCACGCGCAAAGACCTGCCCCCGCCGGATCAGCTCGGATCGCTGCACGCACGGGTCGTCTTCTTGATGATCGAGAACGCGGGCCAGGCCGATTCCACGGCGGAATCGGGCGCGGGCGGCGCGACGACGGTGCGCTCGCTCGTGCGTGCGCGTGCGAACGAGCGTGTGGACGCGGCGTCGATCGGGCGCGTGCTCGACCGCCTGCTCGGGGGCGTGTACCTGGCTGAATCGGTCGAGCACGCTCTGTCGCTGGCGGCCGACTCGCGCACGGGGCATCGCTTCGTCACCCTCACCGGCGAGGTCGTCGACGCGATGGGCCGGGTGACTGCCGGTGCGGCCACCGATGATCCGACAGCCGGAGTGCTTCAGCGACGAATTGAGTTGTGCGAGATCGAGCGCGAAATCGAATCGCTGCACGATGGCCTCTGCGTCAGCCGCGAGTCGCTCCGCTCGGTCGACAGCGAGGCGGCCCAACTCAACGATGGGCGCGCCGCGCTCCGCTCGGAGTTGGCAACGGTCCAGCGGGCGCTCGTTGGAGACCAGACGCGCCTCGAGCAGACCGCCGGCGAGCTGAGACGCACGGAACGCGAGGTGGCATCGCTGGGTCAGGAGCGGGCGCAGCTCGAACATCGGCTGGACAACACCGAGCGCGACCGCGAATCGCTCCAGGAACGTGCCGAAAAGCTCGAGCGGCTCCTCTCCGAGCAGCGCGAGGAGATCGCCCTGCTTGAAGACAGCGTCGCGCGGATCCAGGCGAGCGCCGACGAGGCGTCCGAGGCGATGACCGCAGCAAAGGTCGAGGCGGGCCGTGTCTCCGAACAACTCCAGGCCGCGCGCCGGGAGCATAGCCGACTCCAGCTCGACGACGAGGAGCGGGAACGGTCGGCCCGGGATCTGGGACAGCATCTCGAACACGCGCGGTCTCGCGCGGCACAGCACGCCGCCGCGATCGAGCAGGCGCTCGAAGAAATCGGCGCGCAGCAGTCGGCGGCGGCGAGACTGGCGGAAACAGTGGCGGGCATCACCGGGCAGCTCGATCGCGCCGATGCACGCACCCTCGACGCCGCCGAGCGGGTCAACGCGGCCCGTGAGGCGGCCCAGCTCGTCGAGCGCGACTGGCACAGCGTCGAGGTCGCCCGCAGAGAGATCGAGGTCAAGCGCGAGACGCTCGAGCAGCGGACGCTCGAAGACATCTCACTCGATCTCGAACAGGAGTACGCGCAGTACCGCATGATGATGTCCGGCGGGGACGTGGCCCGAATCGACCCGGACCAGGCGCTCGACGACATCAACGCGCTGCGGGAGCAGGTCCGCGCCCTGGGAAATATCAACATCGACGCGATCAAGGAGGAATCGCAGCTCGAGCAGCGCAACGACGACCTCATCCGCCAGGTGTCGGATATCGATCGAGCCCGTGCGACGCTCGAAGACCTTATCGAACGCCTCAACAACGCCAGCAGGCAGCGCTTCAGCGACGTCTTCTCGGCGATCCAAAGCAACTTCGCCGACCGCGACGGCATGTTCCGCAAGCTGTTCGGCGGGGGGCGTGCGGAGGTCCGCCTCATGCCGCTGGTCAAGGAGATCGACGGCCGAAAGGTCGTGACCGACGAGATCGATGTGCTCGAAAGCGGCATCGAGGTCATCGCCAAGCCGCCGGGCAAGGAGCCGCGCACCATCAGCCAACTCTCCGGGGGCGAAAAGACGCTCACGGCGGTGGCCCTGCTGCTGTCGATCTTTCGGTGCAAGCCGTCGTGCTTCTGCGTGCTGGACGAGGTCGATGCGTCCCTGGACGAGGCCAATGTCGAGCGCTTCTGCAGGGTCATCCGCGAGTTCACCAGGGACTCGCACTTCATCGTCATCACGCACAACAAGAAAACGATGCACGCGGTGGACCGTCTCTACGGCGTGACGATGCAGGAGCGCGGCGTGTCCAAGCGCGTCACCGTCAAGTTCGACGATCACGCCCGGAGCTCGCAGCCCGAGCGGACCGAGCACCTCGTCAAAGACGCCGGTATCGCCGAGGCGAAGCCCGCCAAGATCAACGGCGCGCTCAAGAGCCGAGTGGTCGGCCTTGGACCGACAAGCGAGGTCCGCGCCGATCGTGTCGGGCAGGAGCAGCCCGCCGGCACGTAGCCAGACGCGCTCGATCCCCGTGCGGCGGTTGGAACCCGCACTCAGATCTCGACCGTGCCGACCAGTTCCGAGATGCTCTGCGCCCCCTGCGTGCGGACCCAGCGCCTGAGCCCGTTGATCACCCTGAGCGGCGAGCGGGGATCGGCGAACAAGGCCGTGCCCATCTGAACAGCGCTCGCGCCCGCGAGGATGAACTCGGCGGCATCTTCCCACCGCATCACGCCGCCCACTCCCACGACGGGCACACCCGCCTCTTTCGTCACCGACGTGTAGACGTCGTAAACCAGCTTGACCGCGACGTTGTGCACCGCCGGCCCGGACAGGCCGCCCGTCACGTTCGACAGCCGTGGGCGGCGTGTGCGCACGTCGATCGCCATGGCCGGGATCGTGTTGGCGATGCACAGCGCGTCGGCGCCGGTTCGTCGATTCGGGCCGGCCGGCACGCCCGCCCCTCGAATCGCCGCCCGGGCCACTTCAACCATGCCCGGCGCGCCCACCGCGATGGGGCTGAGCTTGACGAACAGGCGAGTCTCCGCCAGAACGGGGCGAACGGCGCCGACAAGCTCGGCCAGCGCTTCGGGGTCCGCGCCGAACTCCGCCCCGCCGTGCACGTTCGGGCACGAGACGTTGAGCTCGACCGCGCGGATGCCCTCGGCGTTGTCCATCGCCGCCGCGACCGTCACGAAGTCGTCAATCGAGAACCCCGCGACCGATCCGATGACGACGGTCGGCACGTCGGCGGCCCGGGGGGCGATGTGCTCGGCGAAGTGCTCGACCCCGACGTTGGCCAGCCCGACCGCGTTGAGCATCCCGGCGCGGGCGTCGATCACACGCGGGAAGGCGTTGCCCGGGCGGGGCTGCGCCGTGATCGACTTGGTGACAACCCCACCCACCCGCGCGAGGTCGATCGCGTCGGCGAGCTCGTCGAGATAACCGCACGTGCCGGCCGCCAGCAGCACCGGATTCACCAGCGCAACGCCGGCGAGATCGGTCGCGAGCAATCGGTCGAAGGTCGGCACGCAGGCAAGCGTAAGCGAGGCGGGGCACGGTTTCCAAGTGATTGCGGCCCCGGGGGCCTATGGTTCGCTCAAGGAGCCAAAATATGGACATCCAGCAGCGGATCGCCCAGTTTGAGAACATGGTCCAGGCTGACCCGGACAACGACATGGCCCACTTCTCGCTGGGCGGGGCGTACAACCAGGCGGGACGAATCGACGACGCCGCCGAGAGCTTCATGCGCTGCATCGCGTTGAACAAGGACATGTCCAAGGCGTACCAGCTCGCCGGGGCCGCCTACATGGCCGTGGGCAAAGCCGACCAGGCCGCCGAGATCCTCACCCGCGGCTACACGGTCGCCGCGGCCCGTGGCGACCTCATGCCCGGGAACGCCATGCGCGACCTGCTCGAGCAGCTGGGCAAGCCCGTGCCGGAGGTCGAGACCAAGGCCCCCGCCGCGGTGCCCGCCGGCTCGTTCGTGTGCAAGTCCTCGGGTCAGCCGGGCACGAAGATGTCCCGCCCGCCCTTCCGCGGCCCGATCGGCGAGTGGATCGCCGAGAACATCTCGAAGGAGACGTTCGAGGTGTGGATCGGGCAGGGCACGAAGGTGATCAACGAGCTGCGCCTGGATCTCTCGCGCGACGAGGACTCGGAGACCTACGACGAGCACATGCGGGAGTTTCTCGGGATCGACGAGGAGTTGTACGCGAAGCTGCAGGGTGCGTGACCGTCAGCCGAACAGCCGGCGTTGCCGCAACTGATCCAGCACCATCGAGGCGATGTCGGTGTCGGAGCGGACGAGGAGGTGCGTCATTCGGCGTGCGGCGCAGGCGCGGTGCAGCCGCTCGCACAGCGCGTCCAGCCGACGACGATACCGTCTGATGAGCGCGGGGGAGATGGTGACCTCGGCCCCGGCTCCCGTCTCCGCGTCGGTCAGGCGAAGGTCGCCGATCAGCCCGCGCTTTCGCTCCGCCGCGGGGTCCATCTCGCCCGGCGAGAGAATCTGGATGCAGTAGGTGTCGAACGACCCGCCGACGCCCGGGCCGCTCCCGGCGGCGAGGTAGTTCAGCCCCCGGCTGATGTCCTCGCGCACGAGAAAGTCCGAGAGCACGATCATCACGCCCGCGCCCACGCGCGTCATCGCGATCTGTCGCAGCGCATCGTTGAGCCCGGCCGGCCCGCCGCCGACGCTCGCGCCCGGCGATGGATGGGTGTGGTCCAGCAGGAATCGGCCCGCCCGCTCGAGACCCCGCCGCCCGCGCACGGGCGCCAGGCGCTGCACAGCGGGCCTGCCCCGTGCGCCGACGATCGACAGGCACACGCGGTTCTGGTTCACGAGCGCGACATACGCCACCGCCATCGCCAGGCGCTGCGCGAAGACCAGCTTGCTCGGCACGCCATCGCCGCCGCCCGCGTCCATCGACGCCGACGCGTCGAGCAGGATGTGCACGGCCAGGTCCTCCTCCTCGCGGAACAGCTTGATGAAGAAACGGTCCAGCCGCGCGTAGACGTTCCAGTCGATGTGCCGAAGATCGTCGCCCGGAACGTACTCGCGGTAGTCGTCGAACTCGACGCTTCGTCCTCGGCGTTTGGACCGGCGCTCGCCGGGGAGCTTGCCCGCGAAGATCTTGCGGCTGATGACGTCCAGGCGGTCCAGGCGCGCAGCCAAATCCGGGCCGAGCAGTTCTTCCATGGTGCGAGGCCGCGATGAATCCTGCCCGACGAGCATGGGCGATTGTAGGTATGGCGCGAAAGAGGCCCAAGCGCAAGCGAGGGCTCAGCGACTTGCGTCCGCTCGCAGAGCCGACTCACCTCGATCGCGTTAGACTCCCCGACCCAACATGCATTCAGCACTCCTCGCCCATTTCACGGTCCCACTGCCCATTGCCCATTGCCTGTTGCCACACCTTCTTCTCACGCCCCAGACGCTGGCCTCGACCTCGACCGGCACGCTCATCGCGGTCGCGGGCGTCATCGGGCTCGTCGCGGGGATCGTCGGCGGGCTGGCGGGCATCGGCGGCTCGATCGTCATGCTCCCAGGGCTGGCCCTGCTGCTCGGGTACCAGGACGAGACCAGAAGCGAGCAGCACACGTACCAGGCCGCCGCCATGATGGTCAACGTGCTCGTGGCCATCCCCGCGGCGCTGCGCCATCGACGCGAGAGCGCGATCAGGCTTGATATCGTCAAACCCCTGCTGCCCGCGATGGCGGTTGCGGTCGTCATCGGCGTGCTGCTCTCCAACCGGCTCGAGGGGCGCGCGCTGTCGCACATCCTGGCTGTCTTCGTCGCGGCGTACTGCGTGATCGAGATTGTCAAGGTGATCCGGCGCCACCCGGATCAACCGGCGCCTGACGAGCCGACCTCCATCAAGCGCCAACAGATGTTCGTGATCGGGGCGCTCGCGGGGCTGGCGGGCGGCCTGCTCGGCGTCGGCGGCGGCGTCATCATGGTGCCGTTGCTCCAGGTCGTGGCCAGGGTTCCGCTGCGTGCGGCCATCGCCGCCAGCGCCACGGTCATGTGCTTCACCGCGGTGATCGCGTCATCGTCGAAGGTCGCCTCGCTGCCCTCGCTTGGGTTGCCCATCGCCGACGCGCTGATATTGATGGCAGCCATGGGGCCGCCCGCCGCCGGCGGCGCCTGGTTCGGCGCCAAGCTCACACACACGATGCCGGTCAGCGCGGTGCGGCTGGTGGTGTCAATCATCCTGCTCGCGGGGGCGGCCCGGCTGGGCGGGCTGTTGTAGCCTGGACCCGTCGCCCGGCCCGGGCGGCGGGAACCGCCCGCGTGTCCGGCGACGCAGCCTTGCCCGAAGATCGAGGCGCAGCGTGTCCACGGCGTCGGCCAGGCGATCCAGCGCGGCCTCGGCCCCGTCGGCCATGAGCGCCTCATGCGAGATCGGCTCCCCGAACGACACGCCCATACGCACGCCGCGAAGCACGGGGCGCTGATGCGAGCGGGGCCACGCCTGGAAACACCCCTCCACCGCAACCGGCACCACCGGGCACTTCGAGCGCTTGATGAGCAGGGCCACGCCGAGCTGGAACGGCTGCATCGCGCCGTCCTCGGTGCGCGCTCCTTCCGGGAAGACCAGCACCGCCGCTCCCTCGTTCAATCGCCGCAGCATGGTGCGGATGACCGCGGTGTTCGAGCCGCCGTCGCTCTTGACCGGCACAGCACCGAGCCCGCCGATGAACCGCCCGAACCATGAGGTCTTGAAGAGCTCGGCCTTGGCCATGTATTCCAGGCGACGCCAATGGATCTGGCCGGCGATGAGGGGCGGGTCGAGGTTGGACTGATGGTTGGCGACCAGGAGCACCGGCCCCGTGCGCGGGACGTTCGAAACGCCGCGGCTCACCCGACGATACACCACGCGCAGCACGAGGTTCAGCACGATTCGCGTGAGGTGATAGGTCAGATTGCTCGAACGATGTTCGTGCATGGCGTCGGCGCGCTCCGGTTCAACCCCCGTCGTTCATCGAAAGAGCCGCGACCTGCTCCCTGCACAGGCGCTCGAGCAACGCTACCACCTCGCTGAAGCTCATCTCCGAGGTGTCGATCCGTCGTGCGTCGTCGGGGCAGATCAGCGGCCCGTCGTCGCGTGTGGAATCGACGGTGTCGCGGCGGAGG
>JADFOF010000436.1 GCA_022563015.1 Planctomycetota bacterium | reverse complement strand
CCCCCCTACACCCTGCTGGACCGATCGAGATACGAATGGCCAGCATCTTCCTTCACGCGAGAGTGAAACAGCGCGTGTACGATTACTCTAAAGCGCAGCTCGCGATGGCCGGCCGAGTTAGCCCGGAATCTGACAGCGCCGCGGACTGATCGCCGCAGTGTCCGGCACATCGATGTCACCGCGCCAGCAGCATCTCTGATCGCAGAAAGGACCTTTCATGAGACTGGAGGGACGAGTAGCACTGGTGACTGGCGGCGGCCGTGGCATCGGCCGGGCAACAGCCATAGCCCTAGCAGAGGAGGGCGCTTCCGTCGCGGTCATCGCGCGCACAACCCACGAGATCGAAGAGGTCGCCGGCCTCATCAAAGATCGTGGCGGCAAAGCGTTAGCGTCGACCGCTGACGTTACGGAAAAGACACAGGTCGATACCGCCGTTCAGCAAACATCCGACCAACTCGGACCGATAGACATTCTCGTCAACAACGCTGGAGGAGGGCGTGCCATCGGTCCCGTATGGGAAGTCGATCCCGACGAGTGGTGGGCCTCAGTTGAGATCAACCTGCGGAGCGTGTTCAACTGCTGTCACGTCATACTGCCATCGATGATCAAGCGGGGTCGCGGCCGGATCATCAACGTATCGAGCGGGCTCGCGCTCAACCCGCTGCCACACGGCTCGAGTTACTCTGCGTCGAAGGCGGCGGTCTTGCGATTCACTGATTCCCTTGCGCTCGAAGTGGAGCCGCACGGAGTTCAAGTGTTCGCTATGAGCCCCGGGACCGTCCGCACGGCGATGACAGACTACATCCTCGAATCGGGCCCTGGACGCCGCTGGTTGCCACAGATGCGGCAGATGCCGGAGAGCGTGTGGGTGCCCGCGGAGCGAGGCGCTGGCCTGATCACGGCCCTTGCAGCCGGGGAGGCGGATGCCTTGTCCGGCCGGTTCATTCACGTCTCGGACGACCTCGAGGACCTGGTTCGGCGCGCGGACGAGATTCGTGCCGCAGACACTCTCACACTTCGATTGCGGCGCTGAGGTCCTCCGCGCCGTAGTTCACCCAAAATACCTCGTCGCCGGCCTCCAACATCCCCCGCTCGTAAGGCTCAATCTCCGGATACAGACCCGTAACCACGCTTCCCCTTCGTGCCTCCCTAATCGAGAGTATCGTAAGGACAGAGACTCCCTGGGTGAAGAATCTGGTTACGCCGCGGCGGCCGGCTCTTCAGCCCGCGACGGGTTCGCCTGCTTGCCCGTCTCCACGTAGTCTTTGAGCCCGGCAAGTAGCTCCGCCATCCCGTTGCGGAACTGGCGGCCGACGAAGGCCGCGTCCATCAGCGCACCGACCGGCCCAAACTTGAGCTTGTAGTCCACCTTCAGCTTAACGACGGTCGCATCACCCTCCGCCGTCGCCCGGAAGTCTATGAAGCTCTCCTTCAGCGGCAGCGACGACTCATAGATCTCGATCGTGAAGCCCTCGCCTTCGCTCCAGTTGAAGGCGCGCTCTCGCAGGAAGCCCCCGTCCGGCAGGTCGCACTGCCGCATCGCGTTCTCGCCCGTCGCTTCGTCCGAAGTCGAGAACGAGTGAGCGATCCCCGGGTTCCACTTGTAGATGGAGCCCAGGTCCGACAGCACCTCCCACACCCTGTCCTTCGGCGCCTCAATCCGTACGCTCGTCGCAAACGATCCCATGTCATCCTCCTCGGGTCGAGATTATACGAGATCATCCAAGCTCGACTGTGGTGCAGGTCACACAGCGCTCGTCGGCCGCGGCCGATCTACGTGGTGATGCCGCTACGGGGCCACGTTGATGACCGCACCGATGATCGCCAGCTTGTTCGGTCCCGGTCCAGGTGGCTGCGGGCTGCTCGCTGCCGCTCGCGGTGATAGTCTTGGTCGCGTTCGACGCGACCTGTCCGCTGCCGCCGGAATCCTCCTCCGTGCCCTCCACATAGCCCGTGTCAGGCGTGTGTGTGTTACCCTCCCCGCTGGTACTCGTGACGTATACGGCCATGTCGCCGGTGTCAACCGAAAGCGCACTGGCGATCTGCACCGGGGAACTGACTAATGCCGGTACTGGAGCCGCTGACCGGCGTCGTCTGGTCGACGTTCTCCAGTGTGACAGCAGCGTACAGCACCGACACGTCCGGCGTACTGCCCGACCAGGTCGCAACGATCGTGCTTCCCGACGCCGCGGCGATATCGGCGTCGTCT
>JADFOF010000084.1 GCA_022563015.1 Planctomycetota bacterium | reverse complement strand
GGCCACGGCGGCCAGCGCTCCTGCTCGAGCTTCGCCAGCGCGGGAATGGCATTATCGGGGGCGAGCGGGGCGTAATCGTCATAACGCGGCGCTCAGCGCGACGGGCTCATGTGCGGCTTTCGCGTACGCCGGAGTTCCGGCATCCAATCGTCGATGGGAGCATGGGTGGAGCCTCTCGCCATGAACCTCACGAATCCGGGACTGCTTCTATCGGGTGTGCTGATCTCGATGATCGGCATGGCGATGTTCCTCTACGGGAAGAAGATGCAGCGTGTGGGGAGCCTGGCCTTCGGCGTGGTCATGATGATCTTCCCCATGCTCGTGCACTCCGTCGTGTGGATGTGGGCCATCGCGGGGGCGTGCATGGCGGGGCTGTATTTTACTTCCAGAGAGTGGTGAGCGTGCAGACCGCGGGTCCGTCCCGGCCGCCGGGCGCGGGGTGCTCTTTGCGGGTTGGCGGGATGCACTATGATTGAGCGGAGTGAGGTTCGCATGGGCCAGCCGCGACGCAAGCAGACGCTCGCCAGGTACCTCGGGGTGATGATCCTGCTCCTGGGCGGGCTGCTGATCATCGGCGCCATCGCCATGCTGATCATGGTGTGAGGTTGGCTCACCCCGCAACCCCACCGCTGCTGCACCCTCGTTCAACATCCATTGCGGGGCTATCGGACCGGCCGGCTGGTTCGGTCGGTGGCTGTGGACTGTCTCGCCCGAGCGAGCGGGCGCGGTTGCGGTGAACGGGCCGGTTGCGGGGTGAAGTTCGGGCCCGAAAGTGCCGTAACTCTTGGAAAACCAAGGGGTTGGCTTCATCGTATAGACCTGAAGCGAGACGGAAGGAGGGCGCAGGATGAGCCCTGTCGCGATCATCGAGGGTGTTCGTACACCGTTCTGTAAGGCTGGCGGGAGGTTCCGGCACGTCGCTGCGGACGATCTGGGAGCCGCTGTTGTTAGGGAATTGATCGCACGCTCGGACGTGCCCCCCGGCCAGGTTGACGAGGTGATCTTCGGGTGCGTGGCCCAGCCGCCGCACGCCTCGAACATCGCGCGGGTGATCGCGCTGCGAGCGGGGCTGCCCGTCGAGACGATCGCCCAGACCGTGCAGAGGAACTGCGCCTCGGGCATCCAGGCGGTGACGACCGGGGCCATGCTCATCGAGGCCGGTCGGGCCGACCTCATCGTGGCCGGCGGCACGGAGTCGATGAGCCAGATCCCGCTGCTGTACGGCCCCGAGATGAGCGGGCTGCTGATGAAGCTGGCGCGAGCGAAGACGGTGAAGGCGCGGCTGCGGGCGCTCATGGGGTTTCGCCCCAAGTTTCTCAGGCCGATCATCGGTCTGCAGCTCGGGCTGACCGACCCGGTCTGCGGGCTGAACATGGGTCAGACGGCCGAGGTGCTGGCGCGCGAGTTCGTCATCACGCGCGAGGAGCAGGACGCGTTCGCGCTCTTGAGCCACGAGCGTGCGTCGGCGGCGATGGAGCGGGGCGACCTTGCCGACGAGGTCATGCCGCTCATCGGGATGCCAACGTACGACACGGCGATCGCCGAGGACGACGGGCCGCGCAAGGACCAGAGCCTGTCGAAGCTCGCCCGGCTGCGCCCGTACTTTGATCGTCACGCCGGCTCGGTCACGATCGGGAACGCGTGCCCGGTGACGGACGGAGCGGCGGCGGTGCTGCTGTGCAGCGACCGCAAGGCCAAGGAACTGGGGCTCAAGCCGCTCGGGCACGTCCGCGAGTGGGCGTACGCGGCCCTTGCGGGCGACCGGATGGGGCTGGGCCCGGTCTACGCGACGGCCAAGCTCTTGAGCCGGACACGGCGGACGATGCGCGACTTCGACCTCATCGAGTTGAACGAGGCCTTCGCGGCGCAGGTCATCGCCAACGAGCGTGCGTTCTCGTCGGCGCGTTTCGCGCGCGAGCACCTCGGGCGCGATCGGGCGATGGGCGAGATCGACCGCGACACGCTCAACGTGAACGGGGGCGCGATCGCGATGGGGCACCCCGTGGGCGCGACGGGAACGCGGCTGATCCTGACCGCGCTGAAGCAGCTGCGCCGGACCGGCAAGGGACGCGCCCTGGCGACGCTGTGCGTCGGGGGTGGGCAGGGGGCCGCGATTGTTCTGGAGGCTGCATGATGATCGCGCATTCACCAAAGACCGCATGGACGCTCCGCCTTGACGACGACGGCATCGCGTGGCTGACGTTCGATCGACCGGGGCATCGCGTCAACACGTTCGGGCGCGAGACGCTGGACGAGCTGGAGGCACGGCTGGATGAGGTCGCGGCTGACGACTCGATCCACACGGTCGTCGTTGTCAGCGGCAAGCCCGACTCGTTCATCGCCGGGGCCGATCTCGAAGAGTTCAGCTTGATCCACGACGAGGACCAGGCGCGTGCGCTGTCGGAGCGAGGCCAAGAGGTTTTCGCGAAGCTCGCCTCGCTGTCGCAGACGACGATCGCGGTGATCCACGGCTCGTGCCTGGGCGGCGGGCTGGAGATGGCGCTGGCGTGCGACTACCGGCTGGTCACCGACCACAAGTCGACCAGCCTCGGGCTGCCCGAGGTGAACCTGGGGATCATCCCCGGGTGGGGCGGGACACAGCGGCTGCCCAAACTCATCGGGCTGGCGCCGGCGCTGAAGATCATCCTGACCGGCAAGCCGGTGTCGGCGCGCAAGGCGTTCCGCATGGGGCTGGCCGACGGCATCGTCGCCGAGGCGTTCCTCGCGGACCACACGCGCCGATTCGTCGAGCGCGTACGGACGGACGCGGGTCGGCGCGACGTGCTCGCCCGGCGCAGGCGCGTCCGTTCGCGGGTGCAGCGTGCGATCGAGGCGACGCCTCCGGGCCGGGCGCTCATGCTGCGGGCGGCCCGCAAGAACGTGCTCAGGAAGACGCACGGGCACTACCCCGCGCCGCTGGAGGCGATCCGGGTGATCGGGGAGACGTTCGTACACCCGTCGATGCGGACGGAGGCGGACGCGCTGGCGCGGCTGGCGTGCACGCCGATCAGCCGAAACCTCGTGCGGATCTTCCGGTCCAGCCAGCAGCTCAAGAAGAGGTCGGCCAAGGACGGCTCCGGGGTGCGCGTTGGCTCGGCCGCGGTCGTGGGCGCGGGCGCGATGGGCGGCGGGATCGCGTGGGCGCTGAGCAACGCGGGGATTCCCGTCCGGCTCAAGGACATCTCGTGGGAGGCGGTCGCGCAGGGGACGTCCTCGGCTGCGGCCATGTTCGCCGGCAAGGTCAAGCGCCGAAGGATGACCGCCGGCGAGATGAACCTGGCGATGCACCGCATCTCGGGCACGGTGGAATACACCGGGTTCGGGCACGTGGACGCCGTGATCGAGGCGGTCGTCGAGAACATGGACATCAAGCGGCAGGTGCTTCGCGAGATCGAGCGATGCGTGCCGCGACACGCACTGATTATGAGCAACACGTCCTCGCTGTCGATCGACGAGATGGCCGCGGCGCTCAGGCACCCGGATCGGTTCCTCGGGCTCCACTTCTTCAACCCGGTCAACCTCATGCAGCTGGTGGAGGTCGTGCCGGGCGAGAAGACGTCGCACGAGGCGGTGGTGTCGGCGTGCGAGCTGGTGCGGTCGATGGGCAAGATCCCGATCGTGGTCGGGTCGTGCGCCGGGTTCCTGGTGAACCGGATTCTGCTGCCGTACATCATCGAGTCGGCGGCGATGTTCGAGGAGGGCGTCCCGGTCGAGCGGATCGACCGCGTGCTGGTGGAGTTCGGGATGCCGATGGGCGCGCTGGCGCTGGCCGACGAGGTCGGTCTGGACGTGGGGTACAAGGTCGCCAAGGTTCTTGAACATGCGTACGGGCCGAGGATGCGCGTGCCGGATGGGTTCGGACGCATTGTGCAGGACGGCACCACGATCGGGAAGAAGAGCGGACGCGGGTTCTATATCTATGACTCCGGAAACAAGCGCCCCAATGACGAGGCGAGGGCGCTGGCGTCGAACGGTCACACCGCGGGCGGCTCCAACGGCGAGGCGATCCCGGACGCGGACGTGCTGGACCGGGCGATCCTGGTGATGGTCAACGAGGCGGCGCGGTGCCTGGACGAGGGCATCGCCGACGACGCCGACGCGCTGGACCTGGCGATGGTGATGGGGACGGGTTTCGCGCCGTTCCGAGGCGGGGTCATGCGGTACGCGCAGGAGCGCGGCTTGCGCGAGGTCGTGGAACGCCTGGGCGAGCTGGCGTCGAAGTACGGCGAGCGGTTCGAGCCGGCCCCGTTGCTCGTGCAGCTGGCCGAGGGAGGCCCGGGCTTTGACGGATCGGTCGCGAACGGCAAGGGCGGTGAGCGCTCATGATCGCTCGATCGCCCAAGGCTGTGACGAAACACGAGGAAGAGACCGATCAGCGGCTGCTGGTGGACACGAGCCGAATGAACCGTGGCCAGGCGTCGGCGATGGAGGTCGCCGAGCGGGCGCGCGATCTCTCGGACGCGTCGCAGGGTTTCGCCGGGCGGCTGTTCGGCGGGCACTACGACCGGAGTCTGATCGAGCCGTTCCCCGTGCAGTCGCCCCAAGACAGGGCCATCGGCGACGAGATGGTCGAGCGCGTGTCGGCCTACCTGCTGGCGAATCTTGACCCGGACGAGGTCGACGAGACCAGAACGATCCCCGAGGACGTGGTGGACGGGCTCAAGCGGCTGGGCGTGTTCCGCATGAAGATCCCGACCGAGTACGGCGGGCTGGGCTTCTCGCAGGTCAACTACAACCGTGTGCTCATGGCGATCGCCTCGCACTGCGGGTCCACCGCGGTGCTGGTCTCGGCGCATCAGTCGATCGGCCTCCCGCAGCCGCTGCAAATGTGCGGCACCGAGGAGCAGCGGCGCCGGTATCTGCCGCGCATGGCTGCGGGCGAGCTGTCCGCATTCGCGCTCACCGAACGCGAGGTCGGCTCGGACCCGGCGCGGATGACCACCACCGCGACGCTCTCGGACGACGGCTCGCACTATGTGCTCAACGGTGTGAAGCAGTGGACGACGAACGGCCCGATCGCGGACCTGCTGGTCGTCATCGCCCGGACGACCGCCCGCGACAACGGCAGCCGCGGGTCGGGGATCACCGCCTTCATCGTCGAGGCCGACAGCCCGGGCATCACCACGACCCACCGGTGCGACTTCATGGGGCTTCGCGGGATCCAGAACGGCATCCTCGAGTTCCGCGACGTGTCAGTCCCGGCCGAGAACGTGATCTGGGGCGAGGGGCTCGGGCTCAAGATGGCGCTCAAGACGCTGAACACCGGGCGGCTGACCCTGCCCGCGGCGTGCACGGGGATGGCCAAGCGCTGCCTGTCGTTCGCACGGCAATGGGGCCGCGACCGCGTGCAGTGGGGCTATCCGATCGGCGAGCACGAGGCGGGCGCGCAGAAGATCGCGCTGATCGCCTCCAAGACGTTCGCCATGGAGGCGTTCACGTGGCTCACCTCGCACTGGGCGGACGAGGGGCGCGACATCCGCATCGAGGCGGCCATGGCCAAGCTCTTCTGCTCCGAGGTCGCGTGGGAGATCGTGGACACGACGATGCAGCTTCGCGGTGGTCGCGGGTACGAGCGTTCGGCGTCGCTGCGGGCGCGGGGCGAGGAAGATTACCCGATCGAACGCATGATGCGCGACTGCCGCATCAACACCATCATCGAGGGCACGAGCGACATCATGAAGCTGTTCCTGGCGCGCGAAGCCCTGGATCCACACCTGCGGCGTGCCAAGGACCTGCTGCGCCCCGGCACGCCGCTGCGGGCCAAGGCCAAGGCCGGGGTCCGCCTGGCTGGTCACTACGGCTGGTGGTTCCCGGCGCAGCTGGCCGGCGCGTGGGTCGGGCCTCGCCACGCTTCGATGGGGCGCCTGGCGCGGCACGGCCGCTACATCGACCGCACGTCGCACACACTCGCGGCGAGCATGTTCAAGGCGATGGTGAGGCACGGGCCCAAGCTCGAACGCCGACAGACGGTGCTGGGCAACCTCATGCTGATCGGCACGGAGCTCACGGCGATGGCCGCCGCGTGCGCCTACGCCGGACAGATCGCCCGCGACGACCCCGTGCAGGGCGAGCGTGCCGAGGAGCTGGCGTCGGTGTTCTGCGACGGCGCGAGAACGCGGATCGGGATCATGCTGCGCGCCGTGCGCCGGTCGGACACGCGGGCTATCAACAGCCTGGCGCGGCGGGTCATGGCCGGCGAGCATGAGTGGCTCGAGCGAGGCGTGATCGAGCCGACCCGGCGGATTCCGGCGCACTAACGATGGGCCTGCGAACATACAAGGCAAGCGGGACGATTCTCAGCCTTCTTGGAAACAGGCTCAACGTCCGCATACGCGCCAGCGGGCTGGACAACCTCGAAGACCGGCCGACGCTCTTCGTCGTCAACCATTTCACGCGGTTTGAGACGCTGGTCGTGCCGTACGTGCTCTTCAAGCACACGAAGCGACAGGTGCGCACGCTCGCCGACGCGGGGCTGTTCCACGGCTACCTCGGGCGGTATCTGCGCGCGTGCGGGGTGATGTCCACGCGCGACCCGGCGCGGAACCGGGCCATCGTTCGCGAGCTGATGACCCGCGCGTACGACTGGGTCATCTACCCCGAGGGCGGGCTGGTCAAGTCGAAGAAGACGATGGAGAACGGTCGGCTGAAGCTTGACCTGCCGCACCGCACCGGCTCGCCACACACCGGCGCCGCCGTCCTCGCACTGCGTGCGGAGATCTGCAAGCGCGCCTACCGCGCGGCGTGCGCGCGCGGCGACGCCGATCGAAGGGAGTACTACGAGAGCCGGTTCGACCTGGACGAGGCGGAGCAACTCGCGGCCCTGAGCACGGTGATCGTGCCGACGACGATCACGTACTCGAGGCTGCGATCGGACCGGCGGGCGCTGCTCCGGTTGGCGTCCCTGCTGGGTCGCGAGCTGAGCCCTCGCGCGCAGGAGGAGCTGCGGGTGGAGGGATCGCTGCTGTTCGGCGGCTCGGAGATCGGCGTGCATTTCGGTCGGCCGATCGAGATCGACGCCTACCTGCGCGGGCCCGTCAACGCCGCACGACGGGTCCACGGGTTCCTCACGGGCCGGGCGATCGACGACCTGCTGCTGAAGGGGACGGCCCGTCGGCTCACCGATGCGTTCATGCGGGCGATCTACTCCAACGTCGAGGTGAACTTCGACCATCTGTTCTGCTACGCGCTGACGCGGCTGGACCGCGACGAGATCGACGGGCAGACGCTGCGCCGCGCGCTGTTCGTCGCCGCCGATTCGCTCTGCCAGACGCCGGGCGTGCGGATTCACCCCTCGCTGCAGGAGGGACTGGTCGGGCTGCTGGCCGGCGACGATTTCGAGCCGCTTCAGAGCGCCGTCGCGCTCGCCCGCAACGAGGGGCTGCTGACGCTCAGGGATGATGTGTATGTCATTGATCGCGAGGTGCTGGGGCGGTGTCTCGATTTCCACAACATGCGGCTGGACCGCATGACCGGCGTGATCGCCAACGAGCTCGAGCCGGTCAAGGCCGCCACCCGTGCCGTGCGCCGCGCGTTCGCGCTCTCCGATGAACAGTTGGCTCGCCGCGTGGCGCAGGCGACGTGGAAGAGGGACCAGCGGCGGTTCGAGACCGACTACACCGCGGCTATCGGGGACGACAGCCTGAGCGAGCGGTCGCACGGCGAGCCGTACCTGCTCGAAAGCCCGGACCCGGAGGTCGGGATCCTGCTCATTCACGGCTATCTCTCGTGCCCGGAGGAGACGCGCCCGCTGGCCGACGCGCTGAACGCGCGCGGGTACACGGTGTACGGCGTTCGGCTGGCGGGGCACGGCACAGCACCGTCACAACTCGCCGACGTGCGATGGCAGCAGTGGATGCACTCCATCCAACGCGCACACGCGGCCCTTGAGAGCAGGTGCCGGCACATCGTCGTCGGCGGCATTTCGCTCGGCGGCGTGCTGGCCCTGCACACGGCGGCCCAGAACAAGCCGCACATCAGCGGTGTGTTCACCATCAATGCACCCATCAAGCTCACCGATTTCCGCTTGCGCTTCGTTCCGCTGCTGCTCAAGTGGAACACGCTCGCACGCTCGCTGCACCTCACCGACCACGCCGCCATGCGCCTCAACGACCGCACCGAGAGCCCCGACATCAACTACATGACCGACTACCTCGCGGGGCTGCGCGAGCTTCGACGCGCCATGGCCGCGTGCCGGCGTCGGCTGGGCGAAATCACCGCCCCGGCCCTGGTGATGCAGTCGCGTGACGACCCGGTCGTCTGCCCGACCAGCGCCCGGACCATCATCGCCAGGATCAGCTCGACGCACAAGGACCTGGTCGAGTTCCCGGACAGCCGACACGTGATCATCCGTGGCCGCGACTCGACCCCCATGGCCGAGACCATCAGCACCTTCATCCAGAAGATCACAGCCGGCGAGTCGGCGACGACACACGGTCAGACGCCCTGAGCCCTTCGGCCCGGCTGTTACACGCTCCAATCCCGGGATTCCGTCTTGCGTTCTCGGCAGTTGGCACTAGACTGGTGGCAGGGCGCGTCCGGCCCTGGTTGCTCAGAGCGCCGCGGCCGCCGTGCCCGCAAGGAGGACCACAATGCTCGTTGTAAGGAGGCGAACGATCGGCTGGGTGTCTGTGGCGGCGGCGATAGTATCCGGCCCAACCCCGACGCCGGCGGATGACCTGCTCGTCCCCTCGCAGTACGCGACGATCGGGCTGGCGGTCAGAACCGCTCGCAACGGCGACACGGTGATCGTCGCCGACGGGCTCTACACCGGGCCGGACAATCGCGCGATCGATTTCGGCGGCAAGGACATCACGGTTCGCTCGACCGGCGGGCCGCTGCGCTGCACCATCGACGCCCAGCGGCAGGGTTCGATCTTCATCCTCGCCAGAGGCGAACCCGCAACCACGCTCATCGAGGGCTTCACGCTTACCGGCGCCTCGACCAGCGCGATCAGGTGCGATGGCTCGTCCCCGACCATCCGCAACTGCGTGATCGACGACAACTGGAACGGGATCTTCGGCGGCGGTCTCCTGTGCCAGAACGGGGCCGCCCCCACCATCGAGGACTGCGTCCTGAGCAACAACCTCGCGGGCGTGGGCGGTGGCGCGTATCTCGACGCCTCCAACGCCGTATTTCGTCGATGCACGTTCACGGGCAACCGGACCGACCTGTTCGGCGCCGGCGGCGTCGGGGCCGTGAACTCCTCGACGCTCACACTCGTCGATTGCATCGTCACGGGCAACACCGCGATGGGGTTTGCGGGTAACGGCGGCGGCGTCCAGCTCAACAGCGGACGGGCCGAGCTGGTGAACTGCCTCATCGCGGGCAACCTCGGCACGCTCTTCGGCGGCGGGATCACCTGCGTGAACAACGGCGACATGACCGTGACCAACTGTACGATCGCCGACAACACCGGGATCGGCGGCGGAGGGGCCATCTACGTCAACGGCACGGTCGATGTGCGAAACTCGATCCTCTGGGGAAACGTCGCCGATCAGATTCGTGTCGCGGGCGGCAGCATCACCGTCGGCTACAGCACGGTCGAGGGAGGCTGGCCTGGCCCGGGCGTGCTGCAACGCGATCCGATGTTTGCCGACCCCGTGTCGGGCGACTACCGCCTGTCCGCGGGCTCGCTCGTCATCGACGCGGGCGACAATGCCGCCGTACCGCCTGCGATCACAACGGACCTGGGCGGCAATCCGCGATTCGTGGACGACCCCGCCACGCCGGACAGCGGGCTCCCGGACCCCGCCCGTCCGGGCCTGCCGATCGTGGACATGGGGGCGTACGAGTTTCAGGTCCACTCGTGTTACGCCGACTGTGACGCGAGCGGCACGCTCGACATCTTCGACTTCCTGTGCTTCCAGAACAGCTTCGTGCTCGGCGAGTCGTACGCCTGCGACTGCGATCCAGATCCCGCCTGCGACATCTTCGACTTCCTGTGCTTCCAGAACGCGTTTGTCGCGGGGTGTCCGTAGGACCCGCGTCCGGGAACGCGTGAATAGCCCCTGGTCTGCTTTGGCCCGCGCGCTGCCCCGAATAAACGTCACCCAGGATGGCAATACGAGGATTCTCCCCGGAAATAACTTGCGGATACCAGGCGTTTCCTGTAGAGTGGCCGGGCGAGGCCGTCCTCGAAGGGAGGCCGTTCGATCCGCGTGTACCGAGGACGAACCCGCTGGCAGGGTGTCCACCAATCCACCTGTGGCAGCAGCAGGAGTAGATCGTGAAGCATGTAACCCGAATCTCAATGTTCAGCGCCGTCACTGCGTCTTCGGCCATCCCCGCCATCCCCGCCCTCATCGCTGCGCTTGCGGCATGGGCTCCGCTCGCGTTCCCCCAGGCCGCGCACGCGCAGAAGC
>JADFOF010000083.1 GCA_022563015.1 Planctomycetota bacterium | reverse complement strand
ATCCCGCGCGTGCTCCCGCGCCGGCCGGGTCGAGCCCTAGCCGCTCCAGCGCGCCGTGATGCTGCTGTTCCATCGCCCGGTTGCGGTACAGCCCCGCCGGGAGCAGGCGCGGAATCCCGCCCGCGATCCACCACCACCGCCCGGATCGATCGTACAGCACGCCCTCGACGACGTGCTCGCCCTCCCGCGAGAAGACGGCGAGCTTCAGCGCGGGCGCGTGCGGATCGGCTTCACCCGTCGGCGGCGCGAGGTGTCGAACCAGGGATTCGCGCAAGGACAGACGCTCCGTTCAATCGGTCCTGCATTCATCGGCCGATGCACGCAAGACCGTTGAGCCGACGGGTCCGCAAATTCTCGCACCGGCACGGGGAATCGACCCGATGACTCGCCCGTGACCACCGCCCACCATCGATCCCCCGCCGCCGGGCAATTCGCCGGCGTGCCGGCGACCTCACGCCGCCGACACCTGCTCGTCCGCCATGGGCGTCGTGCACACCCAGTACTCGCCCCAGCGCGTGACGGTTTCGGTGATTTCGAGCCCGCCCTCGCGCAGCTCGTCTGTCAGCTGCGCGTGCGTGTACTCCGTCTCGTGCGTGTCGTCCAGACGCCAGTCGACGCCCAGCTCCTTCTTCCACGGCGCCCGCCACTCGCGGTCGAACGCCGGCACGCGGATCAGCACGCGCCGGGGCTGATACCACCGGACCCACTTGCGCAGGAGCGCCGGTCGATCCACCAGGTGCTCGAGCACGTTCGAGAGCACGAGCACGTCGAACCGGCCGTCCACGCGGTCGGTCGTAATGTCGCCGAGCGTGAACGCCAGCCGCTCCTCCGATCCGCTCTCCTTGGCCGCCTGGTCGGCTTTTTCCAGGTTGGTCCCGGACCAGTCCATGCCGGCGACCGTCGCGCCCGCGCGTCCGGCGATTGACGCCGACAACGCCCCCACCCCGCACCCGAGGTCCAGCACGCGATCCCCGGACTCGATGCGATCGACGAAGAAATCGTGGTACCTGATCAGCCGATGCTTCGGGTGCAGCCCGCCGTTGGCCTCGATCGCCGCGTCGCCCTGCATCTGATAGAACGGCGTGTCGAGGGCCATGAGGAACGCCGCTCGTTTCTTCGCGTCCAGACGCTTGGCGAAACCGTGCAGCGATCTCGACCACGCCTCGGCCGCACCGGCCACGTCAGCATCGAGCAACTCCGGATCCCACCGCACCGGCCAGACCGGCGTGCCGCAGTTCTCTCCGGCCACTTCCAACGCCATTCGGTGCGCCCCCATTTCCAGACGCAGCACGTGATCCAGCCCGAACGCCCTCGTGACCGACTCGCGCCCGGCTGTGCCCATCGCGTCGCGCCACGCCCCGTCGCCGACCAGCCCCTCGAACGCCCGTGCGATCGCCTCGGGCTGGGGCAGCATCACCAGCCCCGTCAGCCCGTGCTGCACCACCCGCCCCAGCCCCGGCGAGTCGGTCAGCACCACCGCCGCCCCCGTCGACATCGCCTCCAGCACGGTCTTGGGGTGACCCTCCAGCGACGACACCTGCGCGTAGATCGTGCACCGACTCATCCGCTCGAGCAGCTGCGTGTGCGGGATCCGAAGCTCGAATCGCGCGTCGATCCCGCGCTCGTCCGCGAGGATCTGAAGCCTCCCGCGCTCCGGGCCCTCGCCGATGATCGACAGCGTCGTCTCTGTCCCAAGCTCTTTCAGCTGCGCCACCGCCTCGATCAAAAGGTCGACACGCTTGCGCTTGATCAGTTGCCCCGCGTACAGGATCGTCCGCGCGTCGCGCTCGTGCGAGTCGCGCACGGGCGCCTCGGGGAGCACGTAGTTGGGCACCAGCAGCGTGCGGTCAGGGTCCAGCCCGTGCCGCCACGAGAGGTCGCCGGTCATCGCGATGCTCGTCCCTACCACCACATCCGCCGCGAGGCACAGCTCGCGCTCGCGCGACCCCGCGTGGATCGCCTCGTCGGTGCTCGAGCCCAGCTCGACCGCCTCGAACCGCGACCACAGGTACCCGCCGCGCGCCACGAATCCCACGCGCTTGCCCGACTGCCGAAGGGTGCGCGTGATCTCGATCGCCGCCTCGCCCCCCATCATCTGGTTGGTCTTGACGACCACCGTCCCGGCGTCGCGCAGGCGCTCGGCCACCAGGCGCGGCACGCGGGCGATGTACGCCGCGCTGTCCAGCCCGTCGTGGTTGCACACAGCCTCGACGTTCGGCCCCAGCGACGCCGCCATCGCCTCGTCCTCCGACGAGCCGTACGTCACCAGCAGGATCCGCCCATAATGCGACTCCAGGCGGCGGTAGAGCGCCCACTCGCGCTCCAGGAGGCCCATATCCGCCCACGAGCGCAGGGATATCCCCGAGGTGAAGGTGAGCACGAATGCGTCCGCGATCAGCGCCATCTGCGTCTCTCCGGCTGGAGTCGGGCCATCGCAACGACCGAGAATCTGATGTGCCGATCATCGGTCCGAAATCGACTGCAGATTCAGCCATCCGTGCGAAATGTCGCGCATCCGCCCGAGTGAACCCCCTGCCCGCCTCGGCCCAGCCTGGCCCCTCGCCCGCGCCGCCTGACGCCACCAGCCGTGGGAATCCCCGTGTCAGCGCAATTCTGCCCATTTCGGGCGACGCGGACGGGCTGGATCGCGCCTTCGCCTGTCTCGCCCGGCAGTCGCTGTCGGATATCGAGATCCTGCTGGTGCCCAACGGGGCCGACCCGTCCGTTCTGGCCACGGTTGGCCGCCTCGCCGACGCCGACCCGCGGGTTCGCGTGATTCAGCGTGAGCAGGCCGGCCTCGCCGCCGCCCTCAACCACGCCCTGCGCGACGCGCGCGCACCACTGCTCGCTCGCATGGACGCCGACGACGAGTGCGCCCCCGATCGGCTGGCACGACAAGCCCGGTTCATGGACGACAACCCAGCGATCGCCGCGCTCGGATGCGCGTGGGAGGTGGTGGACGCCCGTGGCCGCGTGCTCTACACCGTCCGACCGCCTCAGGATCCCAGACGCCTGCGCTGGAAGTTGCTCACGGGCAATCAACTCGCCCACGGCTCGATGATGCTCCGCCGCGATGCAATTCTCGACCTGGGCGGATACAACGAGCAGTGCACCAAAGCACAGGACTACGAGCTGTGGCTTCGGGCAGCGGCGACCCTTTCAGTAGCCGCCCTGCCGGACACGCTGTACCGATATCACGCCAGGGCGACAGACGGGCTGGCAACCTCGCACGAGCAGGCTGCAATCGCAGCACATGCCATGCTGGACGCATGGCGACAACTGCCGAATCGCGACGAGATCGGGGACTCGACCGCGGACGGGCAAAACGACTTGACCGAATTGATCGCCCAGGCTCTCCTGGACGACGATCAAACCGCCGAAGCGCTCGCCCGACTCGATCTCCATCTCGACCAGCGGGGACCATCGCGAGAATCCATGCTCGCCCACTTCTGGCTCGCGTCAAGACAGCCGCCCGCGACGCGCCGGGCGATCAACGCCTGCCGCCTCAGCCGACTCCGCGAAGTCGGACGCGAAATCCGTGCCGATGGAGTCTCGTCGGTCTGGCTCTTCGGCGCGGGGAGTCACACCGAGTGGCTCCTTGAGCACCGGGCCGAGCTGGGGCTCGCCATCGCCGGGCTCGTCGACCATGCGCTGGCGGGCCAGGCGAGGCTCGGGTTCGAGGTCCGCTCGCCGAACGCGCTGGCGCCCGGCCAGACGGTGCTCATCTCCAGCGACGCCTGCGAGGATCAGATCTGGCGCGCATCCGAACCCCTGCGCGACATCGGCGTGCGCGTCGTTCGGCTCTATGCCGACTGACCCCGCGCCGCCGACCTGCGCAAGCGATCCGATGGTCTCGATTCGTGCGCCGGTGGTCGAAAGCACTTCGAGAATAGCGCTATGCTCGTCCGGCGTGACGACCACGAAATGTGCTCGCCCCAGTTCGCCCGCGCTCAATCGCTCGCCCAGTCGCGCGCACTCGGCGCCCTCGTGATCGTCCACCCATGCCATCCGCGTCTCCGAGTTGATGCACCGCAGCGCGTCCGCAAAGCTCCGGCCGTTGCGCCCCACGCCATAGAGCACCGGGATCTGATCCGGGCGGAGTTGCTCGAGAAACACACCCGCCGCCCGTGGGATCCGTTCCGCGTCAAAGCAGAGCCGCTCGAGCACCTCGGGCAACGCGGCAACATCCGCGAGCACGTCTGCAATCGTGCTTTCCCAGCTCGGCCATCGCGCCGCCGCCATCGTCGGACCGATGCACTCGGCGAACATGAACGCATAACGAAGCGCCCCGACCAGAACGCCGATGTCCCGATGCTGGAGCGGCAGAAGAGCCGCGAGTTGCTCGTGCGCAAAGGCACGATCGCACGCCGCGGTCGCTCGCGCAAGCGTGCGCAGCCTGAGCCCGCGTAGCGCCGCGTCGCGCTGTCCCGAGGAGCACCGCATGATCACGCGCTCGCTCGAGTCATGCATTGTGCGCAGCGCGTCGGACATCGAGCCCCGCCTCATGCGGTAGTCGAACAGAGGCTCTTCGACCACCGGCGCCCATCGCGCGCCAGCCGCTGAGGCGCGCAGCCACACATCCCAGTCCTCAACCGATCGGACCGTTTTGTCAAAGAGCTGGCCGTCGCGCAAGAGAACGCCCAGCCGACGCATCGATGACACACGAACCAGAACCGCACCCGGCGCGACCGGGTTGACATGCACGAGCCGATCAAGCGCGAAGTCGTGATTGCCGGGCGTGACCGTCCACCCCACATCCTCCATGTTCTCGCCGACCATGCGAAACGCACCCGGAACCAGGTCCGCGTCCCCGATGGCCTGAGTCATGCGATCGACATATCCCGGCGCAACGCGGTCGTCCGCGTCGAGGAAACAGACGAGGTCCGAAGTCGCGTGATGCAGCACATGCCTCACGCCGGCATTTCGGGCGCCCGACAACCCCATGTTTTCTTGCGACATCACGCCGATGCGTGGATCGTCGAGCCGACGCGCGATCTCACCCGTGCCGTCGGTCGAGCCGTCATCGACGATGATCGCCCGCCAGTTGTGCTCGGTCTGCTCCAGCAGGCTCGTCAGCGTGTCGCCCAGCGTCGCCGCCGCGTTGAACGCCGGCACGATAAACGTGACGAGCGCGCTCACGCCCCGGCCCCGTCCACCCCAAGCGACTCGGCGATGCGCCCCAGCACGCGCCGGACAAAGGCGTCGTGCGTCAGCTCCGCTCGAACGCGCCCGCCGATTCCCGCCGAGATATTGCTCTTCCACGCCTCGCGTTTCATCGCGCGCGATACAAGCTCGCCCAGCCGCTCGCGCGAACGGAACGTCGTCTCGGCAAGGTCGCCCAGCAGCCACGCGGGGTTGTGTCGGCTCGCGTTGTGCTGCCCCTGCGCGCGGATCGCCGCCAGCCGCTGGGGCGAAACCACGCCGACGTGCCGCCACTCTAAGCCCAGCCGCTGCAGCTGCGACGCCGCCGACATCAACTCGGCATGATCGCCGATGTCATACTCGGGCAGGTTCCGATCCTGGTTGATCCCGCCCGGCTCGCCGCGCCCCGCCGCTGCGAGTTGCCCCCAGCTTCGCATCGTGCTCAGGGCATCGAACACGAGCCGGCACAGCGGCAAGCCCCCCGAGAGCGCGCACTCCATCACGCGCTGGTGCACCAGTGTGTGCGCCGACATGTGCAGGTGCACCGCCGCGCACGCGTACGACGCCCGAAGCGCCTCGCCGTGCGCCAGCTCGCCCTTCGCGTACCGCGCCAATCGCTCGTGCCGCTCCCACCCGCGCCCGTAGAGGTGCAGCCGCCATCCGTTCGTCTCCGCCAGCTCCGCCGCCCATGCCAGCGCTTCGTGACGGATGATCCGATCCGCCATCGGCATGCAGTACAGCCGAAGCACGCGCGCCACCTCGCCCGCCGGCGTCTCGCCACGCTCCTGATTCAGTTCGCGCTCCGTCGCCTCGCGCAGCCGACCGATCATCTGCACATGCCCCGACTCGCGCGCTGCCCGCTCGACAACCGGCCGCAGCCGATCGACCACCCGCCCGAACGCGGATTGCTCACCGCACTCGCGCCTCAGCCGCGCGTGCATCTGCTCGGGCGTCTCGCTGTGGTGGCTCACGAACGCCATCTCGCACGTGTGCTCGCGACGGAGCGCCGCATCGATCGGCCCGGGATGAAACTTCGTCTCGTCCGCAACTACCGGCGCCGGGATCAGACGCTCGACCGGGTACCGAAACTGCGCGAACAGCTCCGGCAGCAGGTGCCCGGCCAGAAAATCCAGCTCACCCAGCGCGCCGCCGACCTTCTCGTCGAACAATTGCGGCATCGCGTCCTGGATCCAGCACACGAACGGGACATTGTCCGGGAACGCGCCCGGCATCATCGGCCGCGCGTAGTTGATCAGGACCACCAGGTCCGGCTCGAACCGCGCACACACTCTCTCGTACGCCACCAGCGAGAAATGACTGAACCGATCCGGCTCGATGAGCAGCTCGGCGACGCACCCCGCCCGCTCGAACGCGCCCACGAGGTCCCGGCTGGAATGCTGGATGAACGTCGAGTATCGGCACGTCGGCACCAGCACGCGCAGCGGCTCACCACCGCCCAGCGCCTCGCGATACCGCCGACGCCACCACCGGGCGTCACGATCGGCGTACGTGTCACGCACAGCCACCCGCAACCCCTCGTGCTCGCGCTCCTGCGCCCCGGCCGCGTCGCGCAGCACCGTGTCCGTCGCCGGCTCGGCCCGGGTCCGAAGCGACAGCAGCGGCACATAAGGCCCCTGGATGCGACACCCGTGCAACGCGCCCAGACGCGCCCCGAGCCGATCACTGCAGTCCGCCCCCACGAACAGCTCCACCCGCCCGCTGGAGAACGGCTCGGTCAGGTCCGCGTGCGCCAGCCCGTCCAGCAGCTCCTTCGCGTCCGCCTGCACCACCCGGATCCGCCGCACAAAACCGTCCGCACGCGCGGGAAACGCCTTCACCGCCTCCAGGAAGATCCACGGCGGGTCGAGCCCCTCGATTGTCAGCGGTCCGTGCGTGTCCTCGTCGGTGGCGAAATGCCGCCGGCCGAACCCCTCCGCCGCACCCGTCTGATCGCACAGCCCCCGCCACTGTGCGACATCCACCGACCCCGGCTCCCGCCGAACAACGTTCCCGCCACGCGCACGCATCCACTCCCACGCCCCGAGTTCGCGCTCCCACTCAGCCGCCACCGGTTCGAGCTCGACCGTGCCGCCGGGCAACGCCGCGAGGTTGGCCCGGCAGGTGCGAATCAGCTCCAAAGCCGGGATGCGATCGCTCGGCAGGGCGCGCGTGGCCTGTTCCAGGTCCGCCACCTCCCTGTCCCGGCGCGCCTCCTCAGGCAGAAGCTCGATCGCCTCCAGCGCCGCGGTCTTCAGCCCCAGCGCCGCCAGGTTGGCCGCCATCATCGCACGCAGCACGTGATCGTCCGGCGCCAGGCGCAGAACCTGCGCCGCCACCGGGACAAAGCCCCACGGCGCCCCGCTTCGGCCCATGCGAAGCACGTCGTCGCGTGAGAGTTTTCTCCGCTGGGTCGCGGGTTGGACCGCCGTTGTCACCGCTTTTCTATCGACCGTGGCCCTCGGGGGCGGTCACATTCCGCCCGCCGCATGTGTCGCCGGATCGCCCGTGCGGTCGATACAACGCGCCCGTATGAGCGCGCCCGCCTCCAGCACGCCACCCGCCGGCAAAGTCCTGTCGAGGGACCGTCTGCTCTCGCTCCGGCTCGAGGCGGGATCAAGCGGCCGCACGCTCGTGCAGTGCCACGGCTGCTTCGACATCGTCCACCCCGGCCACATACGCCACCTCCGCCACGCCCGCAGCCTCGGCGACATCCTCCTGGTCACAATCACCGGCGACCAAGAGGTCGGCAAGGGCATCGGTCGGCCGCTCATCCCCGAGGAGCTCCGCGCCGAAAACCTCGCCGCGCTCGACTGCGTCGACTGGGTCCACATCGACCGCGGCCCCACCGCCGTGGACCTGCTCAATGCCGTCAAGCCCGACGTCTTCGTCAAGGGAAAGGAATACGAGACCAACAACGACCCGCGGTTCAACGCCGAGCGACACGCCGTCGAATCGCACGGCGGGCGGGTGGTCTTCTCCTCCGGCGACGTCGTCTTCTCCTCCACCGCGCTCATCGCAGCCATCGAGTCCTCCGTCGACCCATTCCACGCGCGGCTGGCCGAGCTCTCGGGCAAGCCCGAGCTCGAATCTCCCGGGCTGTTCGCGCTGCTCGCCGCCGGCCGGGGCCGACGCGTGCTCGTCGTCGGCGAGACCATCATCGATGAGTACGTCCTGTGCGACCGGCCGGATGTGGCGGGCGAGGGCCCGATCCTCTCGCTCCGCCCGCTCGACCGTCGGCGCTACGACGCCGGCGCCGCCATCGTCGCCCGGCACCTCGCCGCACTGGGCGCCCGCCCCGTGCTTATCACGCCGCTGCCCGACAACGACGACGCGGCTGCCCTCGTTCGCCGCCTCGAGGCCGACGGCATCGAGGTCCGCTCGCTCACCGTTTCCGCACGGATCCCCACCAAGCAGCGGTTCCTCGTCGGGGCACAGAAGGTGGTCAAGATCGACCTGGTCGAGCCCATCGAGATGGACGCCGCCGGCCAGGATCAGCTCGTCGATCTCGCCGCCAGCACCGCGGCCGAGCACGGCGGGTACGACGCCGCCATCCTCACCGACTTCGCACTGGGCATGTTCACGCCCACGATCATGGCCCGTCTGTGCAAGCGGCTTCGGCCGGTCGTCCGCGCGCTCACCGGAGACGTCAGCGGCCGACGGGCACACCTCCGCGACATGCGCCAGATGGACCTCATCTGCCCCAGCGAGCACGAGCTGCGCGACGCCGTCGGCTATCACGACCAGGGACTCACAGCCGTCGTCTGGCGCCTGCTCGAGGAAACGCACTCCAAGGCGGCGCTGGTCACGCTGGGGCCCGAGGGCCTGATCGCGTTCGATCGTCTCCCGGAATCCGGCGGCCGCCAGGGCGACAGGACATGGCGCACGCGGCTCGCCGGCGAGCACATCCCCGCCATGGTCCCCTACGCGGTCGATCCGCTGGGGTGCGGCGACGCGCTCCTGGCCGTCGCCACGCTCGCGCTCGTCTCGGGAGGGTCCATCATGCCCTCGGCGTTCCTGGGTGCCGCCGCCGCCGCCGTCCAGGCCCAGCGCCTGGGAAACCTCCCCGTCTCCGCACCGGATCTGCGCCGCATGGTGACGCGCGTCCAGTCCGCGCACCTGACATACTCCGCCGCCGATGTCCTCGAATCCGCGACCATCCCGCCGCCACTGCGACGCCTCCCGCCCGGCTCAATCCTCAACGCCTCATGATCACATACGTCATTCCAACGCGCAACCGCCCCGAGCGCCTCGCCGACACGCTCTGGGCGCTGGGAGCACTGCGCGGCCACGCCGCCTCGCTCGGCGCCGAGATCATCGTCGTTGACAACGCCTCGGATCATCCCCCCAAGGTCGAAGGGCCGCTGGACAACGGCATCCCCGTCCGGCTGATCGTACGGACCGAGAACGAGGGCGCCGCCTCGCGAAACATCGCCGTCCAGGAGGCCAACCCCCGCAGCGAGTGGATCGTCATGCTCGACGACGACTCGTTCCCGCTGGACACCGGCTTCCTGCATCGGCTCGCCAGCGCGCCGCCAGACGTCGCCGCCGTCTCCGCAGACATCCTTCTCCCACACACCGGCCGACGCGAGATGGGCGGGCTGCCGGCCGTGTTCGTGGGCTGCGGCGTGGCGATCCGCAGATCCGTCTTTCTCGAACTCGGCGGCTACGACCCGGCGTTCAACTACTACGTCGAGGAATACGACCTCGCCGCCCGGATGCTCATCGCCGGCTATCGCGTCCAGTTCGACCGCTGGTTCCGCGTCGAGCATCACAAGACCAACGTCGGACGCGACATGAACACCATCCTCGCCAGGCTCGTGCGCAACAACGGCTGGATCATCCGACGCTACGCGCCATCCCACCGCCGCGATGCCTGCTGGAGCGACCTCACCGCGCGCTATCGACAGATCGCGCAGACCGAGAACGCAATCCCCGGTTTCGAGCGAGGTCTTTCCGAACTCGAATCCACCATCGACGACCAGCCACGCTCGCCCATGACCGACGAACAGTTCGACCGCTTCATCGGGCTGGCCCAGGCCCGTCAGGCCATCGACGCCGCCATCAACGAGCACACCCTCAAGACCGCCGCCATCGTCGACGAGGGCAAGCACGCGTGGGTCGTGCGGCAGGCGATGCGCGAACTCGGCCTGGACGAAGTGCCGCTTCAAGAGCATCCGGGCGCGCTGGTCGTGGGCACCATGTCGCCCGGCCCCATGCT
>JADFOF010000082.1 GCA_022563015.1 Planctomycetota bacterium | reverse complement strand
GATGGGGCCGGTGAACGAGCCGCCCATGTTAGTGAAGATGGAGACGAAGTTGAGGTTGTTCCCGGATGTGGCGACGACGAGGTCGGGGCGGCCGTCGCCGTCGATGTCGCTGGCGTCGATGCCTTCGGGTCGGAGCTGTGAGCCGGTGGAGAGTAGATTACCGGGGACGAATGCTCCGCTGCCGGTGTTGACGAAGATGGAGATGGAGCGGTCGCGTTGGTTGGTGACGGCGAGATCGATGTCCCCATCGCCGTCGAAATCGGCGGCGGCGACGCCGCTGGGGCGCTGTGGCGTGGCGTAGTTGGTGGCTGGGTCCAGGACGATCTGGGCATGGCCTGTGGAGGCGAGCAACGTGAGGGCGAAAGCGGCGTTGAGGACATGTCTGGGTTGCATTTCGGTCGTTCCTTGTGGTGTTGAGGGCGTGTGCCCGACTTGGGCGCGTTCGGTTCGTCTCAAGGGAACCGTGCCGCCGGTCCGCGGCGGAGCGTGCTGGCGTCATGCAAGAGTCGTGCCACGAGTCTGTCGCATGCGTGAGGCGCGTCGGCGAGGATTTGTGGGGTAGGTGCAGGTTCTTTGTGGGCCAGGGATGACCATGTGGAGACGGAGTTGGCCGGGGTGGGAGGCATTCGAGCGTGGTCAGAGGAGGATCAGCGTCGGACGAAGGCGTCCTGGAAAGCGAGGAAGTCGAAGAGATCGAAGCGTTCGTCGAGGTTGAAATCGGCGCGCGGATCGCGGAGCACAAACAGCGATTGCATCTGAAGGAAATCAAAGATGTCCAGGACGCCGTTCCGGTCGAGATCGGCGCGATGGCCGTAGAGCCAGAGGTCCTCGGGCTCGATAACGCCGTTGCCGTCGATGTCGAAGAGGCTGAAGTTGGTGCCGAAGTCGATGAGTACGACGCGGCCGTTCTTGATGCCGTCGGCATCGGTCGGTCCGCCGTCGCGTGCGTAGACCTCGTCGCGAATCAAGGTGATGTCGGCATCATCGGCGAGTGCATCGGCGTTGACATCGCCGGGAGTCTCGTCGAAGCCGGTGTCGGTCCATGCGTAGAATGAGTTGCTCTTTGGGAAGTACGAGGTTGCGAAGAGCGCGGTGACTTCCCAGTCGTCGACGTCCATGTAGTCGGCCGCGTTTCGGCCTCTCCAACGGCGGGTGAGCTCGAACACGGGCCCTGAGAGTGGCCCGCCGGCGCCGAAGATGATGTCGGTGAGGGCTTCGAGGACGCTGGTGTGGTCGAAGAGGGAGAAGTTGGTGGGTTGAGCGGGCTGGCCTGCGAGGATTGCGGCGCCGATCATGTCCAGGGGCTCGACGAGTGTGATGATGGTGGTATCGGTGGCGAGCAGGTGCTGAAAGCGGATGATGGTGACGGGGTCGTAGTGGCCCGGGGCGCTGCCGCCGAAGGCGCCGCTGGCGCCGACGTATCCGCGAGCGCGTTCGAGGAAGCGTCCTGAGACGAGCCATGTTTCGCCGGGGTCAAAGATTTCGTCGCCGTTGCCTCCTTCGAAGACAATTTCTACCTCCCAGCAGCCGCAGAGCGCGACGGCGAAATCGGCGCCGGTGCGCTCGTAGAAGGGAGCGGAGAAGAAATCCTGATCGATGTCCTGAGCGGAACGGGCCGCCCTTCCGCCGATCGAACCCTGGGGAACGCGGCCGAAGCGTGCGACGTTTGCGAGGTATCGGAGTTCGGCTGGGAGTGAGAGCTCGCCGCCGGAGTTTTTGTTATCGTCGATGTCCAGATCGAGAAACCCGTAGACGGGGCTGTCTCCGAAGCGGAAGGGGTCGAACTGGAACGGCGGAACGCGCTGGACGATCGGGCCGGGCGGGTTCACCAGGCCGGAGAAGATGATGTCCAGCCGGAAGATGTGCGCGTCGCGCGTGTTGATGAACGAGCCTGTGAAGGGGTCTACGGGTGGATTGTCGGGGAGCCAGCCGGACATGACGACGGTCGTGACATCGGGGAGTGTTGAGTTTGGATTGATGGTGCCATTGGGGTCGGTGAGACGGAGGACGGCGTCTGCGGGATGGTCGGTCCAGATTTTGCTGGTCTGTGCGTCGGCGGAGAAGGCGGCGCCAAGGGCGATGATCGCGGTCACGAGCGCGCACTGGACTGGACGAGTCATCGGGTGGCGAGCTCCTGGACGAGTTGCTCGAGGCCGAATCGCTCGATGCGGTATCGGAAGCTGCTGCGCTGCATCCCGATGAGGCGTGCGGCCTTTGAGACGTTTCCGCGGGCGTGCTCGATCGCCTGGATCATGAGCTCTTTTTCGACGTTTTCGGCGGTGTAGGAGCGATTCTGGAAGTCGAAGAGGAGCGGCATGGCGCCGTTGCGGGTTGGTTCAGGCAGGCGCTGGTCCGGGCGCGGCGCGGCGCGGGGTTGGTCGGTCTGCAAGCCGAGGTCGGTGGCGCTGATCTGCTGTGACTCGGAGAGCATGGCGGCGCGCTGGACGGCGTTGATGAGTTCGCGAACATTGCCGGGCCATGTGTGGCGTCTGATGGTGTCGCGGGCGTCTGAGGTGAACGAGAGGTCGTCACGGCGGAACTGCGCGGCGAACTGCTGGAGCATTTTCTCGGCGATGAGGATGGCGTCGTCGCCGCGCTCGCACAGCGGTGGGAGCTCGATGGTGAAGGGGTTGAGGCGGTAGAACAGGTCCTGGCGGAAGTTTCCGGCCAATACTTCTTGGGCGAGGTTCTGGTTCGTGGCGGCGATGAGGCGTGCGCGGACGAAACGGTTTTTGGCGCCGCCGACACGGCGGAAGGTTCCCTCCTCGACCACGGTGAGGATCTTGGCCTGGAGGGCGAGGGGCATGTCTCCTATTTCGTCGAGGAAGATGGTGCCGCCGTCGGCCATCTCGAAGAAGCCCTCGCGTGTGGTGTGCGCGTCTGTGAAGGCGCCTTTTTCGTGGCCGAACAGCTCGGATTCGACGAGCGTGGGTGGCAGCAGGGCGCAGTTGACATGGACGAACGGGGAGGTGTCGGTTGTCTCTGGTGAGGCGTCGTGAATGCGCCTTGCGAGGAGCCCCTTGCCCGAGCCGGTCGGGCCGAGGAGGAGGACGGAGGGAATCGCGATGGCGGTGGTTGAGTTGCCTGGGCGGATCTTCGCGGGCAGAGGGAGCTGAGCGAGGCGTTCGGCGAGGGAGACGGCTTCGAGCCAGGCGGGGCTGGTGCCGATGAGGGCGTTGTCGGGCTTGGCGACGCCGGCGAGGCGGTCGTAGAGCTTGAGCCTGCGGAGCTGCGTGCGATTGCTGAGGAGGCGATCGACGGTGAGGACGAGCTCGTCGAGGCGGAGGGGCTTCTGTAGATACTCATCGGCGCCGAGCTTCATGGCCTCGACGGCGCTCTCGACGGTGCCGAACGCGGTGATGACGATGATGGCGCCGTCGAAGCCGTCGTCGTGGAGGCGGCGGATGAGGTCGATCCCGGTCTCGCCGGGGAGGTTGATGTCGGTGATGAGGGCGTCGAAGGAATGGCGCTGAAGGAGCGTTGTGGCGTCGGGTATGGAATCGGCGTCGTGGACGTCGTGCCCGGCCTTCTCCAGGGCCCGCTTGATCGAGAACCGGAGGTTCTCTTCATCCTCGATGATCAGAATCGTGGCCACCACGATCTCCATACTGGCCAGTGCTGGCCAGGGTTGCGTGCGATACACGGGGCAATGTCAGAACAAATACCGATCCGGCGGCGGGGGGCTGGCTGTTCCCGTGTTCTGAGGGGGTGTGTACGGCGATCTGACCCCCGTGCTGGTCGACGACCTGACGAACTGTTGCAAGTCCGATGCCATTGCCCTTTGGCTTTGTGGTGAAATAGGGGCGAAAGATGTCCTGGTGCAGTTCTTTGGGGACGCCGGGGCCCTGATCGCTGACGGAGACTTGCCAGGTCTGCCCATCGTGCCCGTTTTCACAGGCGAGTACGACCTCGCCGTGCGATGGTGAAGCCTCGATCGCGTTGACGATCAGTGCGGTGAGGGCCTGTTCGAGGTGGTCGGCGTCGATCTCGACGGTGTGTGGGGCGTGTGAAGTTTCGGCACGGAGTGTGACGCTCTGGGCCTGCGCGGCCGGGGCGAGCGCCTCGACGATGCCGTCGAGCCAGGGCTGCAACTCGACTGGCCGGGGAGCCAGTGCAAGCGGCTTGGTGACATTGAGCAGCTGCTGGAGCCAGGACTCGAAGCGGTCGACGGTGACGAGGATCCTTTCCTGAAGCTCGCGCGTCTCGGATTGTGGTGGCAGCTCGTTGCGGGAGAGCTCGGCGAGCGAGCGGATGCCGGCGAGCGGGTTTCGGAGGTTGTGGGAGATTCGGCGGACCATCTGGCCGATGGCGGCGAGGCGCTCGCGTTCGAGGCGCTCGGCGTGAAGGGCCTTGACCATTGAGGCCATGTGGTTGACCTCGGCGCTGAGCATCGCGATCTCGTCGCTTCCGAGCACGGGGACGCGGTGCTCGAAGTCGCCGGCGCCGATGCGGGCTGCGGCGGTGCGCAGCTGGGCGACGGGGACGAGCACCCACCGCGTGATGAGACGAAAGGCGAGGAAACCGGATGTTGCGACGGCGAGCAGGGAGATCGAGATGATGAGCACGACGGAGCGTTTGACGAGCGCGCCGAAGTCCATGGTGACGCGCGCGCTCTGGAGGATTCGACCCTCGGTCAGCTCGATCAGCTCGTGCAGCAGGAAGAGGTCTGTCAGGGCGACCTTGAGCTGTGGGCTGGATTGATCGGGCTGGGCGGCGGGCGACTCGGGCGGCAACGACTCGAACCAGGCGTCGATGGTCGCGTGAGCGTGGTCCATGCGATGGCGGATGTTGGCGGTGGTGCCGATGCCCGCGAACAGCTTGTAGGCCGGGACCTCGTGTTCGAGGAACGCGAGGCGGGTGTCGGCCTGCTGGTGGAGGCGGCGCTGGAGAGCTCGAATTGAGTCGAGGTCGGGCGGCCCCTCGTGGGCGGGAGCGGCGTCGGGGCCGATGGCGGCGGTGGGGACGCCCGTGGCGAGGCGTGCGAGGATGTTGTGCTGTTCGCCGAGGGATCGCTTGACGATCTGGAAGTTTTCGAGGACGAGCTGGAGGCTGGAGAGCGGTTGTGCGATGGCCTGCTGGTAGTGGACGATGGCCCACACGGCCGCGGCCGCGTTCACCGAGACCGTCACCGCGAGCAGTGCGATGAGGACGAGAAATTTGCGCCGGAGCGACATTCCTGCAAGGATTCTAGCGCTGTGGCGTGAAGTCCCACCGCCACTGGCTTTGGTCGAGTGGGCGCGAAGTGGCGACGACGTGGCCGCCCATGAAGGCGATCTGCATCACCCCGCCGTGCCGCATCGAGGGATACCACATGCGGTCGTTGGCGAACACCTGCGTGCTGTCGAGCGTGGGGGCGGAGAAGATGGGCTCGGCGCCCCTGCGGCCGGCCTCTCGTCCGTCGACATCCCATGCCAGCGGGATCTGGGCGTGATCGAGGATGTCGGAGCGGAGTGAAATGAGGGGCGCGAAGACCTGTCCGGCGGCGTTGGTGTATTCGGGTCGATGGAGGCGTGCGTTGAAGCCGTAGGAGACGGATGCGGGCGGGCCGACCGCTCCGCTGCTGCAGGGGGTGCTTCGGCGCAGGACGATATCGGAGCGGACCTCGGAGCAGCGGAGGGGGTCGTAGCCGCCGGCGTCCGGGAGTGTGTAGGAGTTGACGTTGGATCCCCAGGCCCAGAACTCGTCGACGCGGTACTGGCTTTCCAGGAATGTTTCGAGGCGGAAACGTCGGGATGGGAGGTATCGTGTGTCGTCGCCGCGGTCGCCGTGCAGATCGTCATCGGCGAAGATCGTGAAATCGAACGCGACGCTGCGGAGGGCCATCTGGCACTTGAAGGCCCGTGCGGCGGTGATGCTGCCCGAGAGTGCGGGGATCATGAGCCCGATGAGGAGTGCGATGATGGCGATGGTTGCGAGCAGTTCGACGAGCGTGTAGCCGCCCGCTGTCGGGGGTTCGGAGCGTCGTCGAGATGAGCCATTGAGGTTCACGCGTGGGTCTCGTTGTATGCGGGCGTTCTCCGCGCCTGGCGCGCATCATCCCACATTTATGCCCGGAAGTCAAGCGGATTTGATGGGGGCGGCGGTTGCCGAGCGTACTCGACGGGGCGGGCAGGGTTGTGGTGGTGAGGGTCGCGCGGGGGCGGATTGCGTGACCCGACTTTATTGCGAACACTATTGAGGCGTGCGGGGTGGGGGTCGCCGACGCAGGCGCCGACGAGCCCGGCCGCGTGGCTCTGTCTGACGAGGATCGCGGGCATCAGTCGATTCGATCGAGAATGACGGCGGGGATCTCCAGCTCGCGGACCATCTGGTTGAACGTGGGTATTTCGGTGTCCAGGATCGCGTCGAGCGCCTCGAGCTGTTCGTCGAGCAGCTCGCTCAGGTACTCGAAGACCTGACGCGACTGGGCGGTCGGCGGGTAGTTTCCGTCAACGCCGTTGGCGATGGCGCCGATGCGGTCGTTGATCATGACGGGGAAGTTGAGCGGATCCTGCGGCGACTTGGAGCGGGTCTGGATGATCTGCTCTTCGATCTTGGCGAGGGAGGCCTTGATGGCGTCGGCGGTCTCGGCGATGTCTTCGCCCAGTTCGGCCTTTTCGGCGCGGGCCACCAGGGCGTCGATCTGGGACGTGATGGAACGGATGGAATTGACGGCTCGGTGCGCGCGCGTGAGGGTGTCGCGGATCTCGACCAGGAGATCGAACTGGGCGCGGTACTCTTGGGGGGTCGTGTCGAGGCGCGGGTCGGGCAGGATCTCGAATGGCTGCTCGAGGTGAACCTCGCCGACGATCAGGCGGGCGGTGTACCGGCCCGGGGGCACGCGCGGGCCGGGTGGCGTGTCGGGCCACCCCACCGCACCGGGCACACGCACGGGTCCTCGGAGGCGCATGTTCCAGTTGAACGCGTTCATGCCGGCGTCGGCGGAGATGGTCGGGTTTGCGGTGCCGGGCTCGGCGTCCTCGTCTTTCTCGGAGCTGAACCGCTCGGTGACGCCGCCGTCGGGGTCGAAAATCTCGATGGCGATGGGCAGCTCGACATCCTCGGGCAGGTGGTAGTGAAGGCGCAGGCTGTCCCACCGCTGGCGGTAGGCGACGGCGGGCTCGAAGAGTGCGACGCCTTGGGGCGCGGCGCCGCTGTCGAACTGCCGGAGGGGCGTGATGTCATCGAGAATCCAGAACGACCGACCCTGGGTGCTGACGACGAGATCGTCGTCCTTTACGACCAGATCGGTGATGGGGACGATGGGGAGGTTGAGCTGGAGCGACTCCCAGTGCTCGCCCGCGTCGTAGGAGATGTACACGCCGGTCTCGGTGCCCGCGTACAGCAGCCCCGGGTGCTTGGGATCTTCGCGCACGGCCCGCACGAACGCGCCGTCGTCGATCCCATCTACGATGAGATCCCAGGATTGCCCGCGGTCGGTCGTCTTGTAGACATAGGGGCGGAAGTCGTCCATTTTGTAGCGGTTGACGGCGAGATAGGCGGTATCGGCGTCGTGCGGTGACGCCTCGACGAGGCTGATGAGCGGCCAGTCGCCCATGTCCGGGGGCGTGATCTCGGTCCAGGTGTCGCCGGCGTCCTCGGTGATGTGCACCAGTCCGTCGTCGGTGCCGACCCAGATCAGACCCTGCTCGAGCGGTGACTCGGCCACGGAGAAGATGGTGCAGTAGTACTCGACGGTGGTGTTGTCCTGTGTGATGGGACCGCCGCTGGAGCGCTGCTTGGCCTTGTCGTCGGTGGTCAGGTCATCGCTGATGATCTCCCACGAGCCGCCGCCGTCTTCCGAGCGGAAGAGCATGTTGCCGCCCACATAGACGACATCGGGATCGTGCGGGGAGATAACGATGGGGAACGTCCACTGGAAGCGGTACTTGAGGCGATCCGCGCCGCCTCCGATCGGGTTGTCCGGCCAGACGGTGACGGTGCGCGTGGTGCCGAGGCGATGGTCGTATCGAGTCAGGTAGCCGGCGTAGGACCCGGCGAAGACAATGTCGGGATCGTCGGGCCTGGGCGCGATGTAGCCGCTCTCGCCGCCGCCGACGGGGTGGAAGTCGTCGCGTCCTGGGCGGTTCTGGCTGGAGATGGAGACGGTGCTGTTGTCCTGCTGGGCGCCGAGCACACGGTAGGGGAAGCTGTTGTCGGTGATGACGTGATAGAACTGGGAGGTCGGCTGATTGTCCTGGCGCGACCATGTCTGCCCGCCGTCAAAGCTGACGTTGGCCCCGCCGTCGTTGCTGTTGACTATCCGCTGGTTGTTCTCGGGCGCGATCCAGAGGTCGTGGTTGTCGCCGTGAGGAACGCGGATGGTGGAGAAGGTCCGTCCGCCGTCGGTCGACTTGTGGAACCTCACGTTGAGCACGTAGACGGTGTCCGCGTGCTGGGTATCGGCGTAGATGTGTGTGTAGTACCACGCCCGCTGGCGCAGCGCGCGATCGTCGTTGGTGCGTGTCCAGCTCTGTCCGGCGTCGTCGGAGCGAAAGACGCCGCCGTCGTCGGCCTCGACGATGGCCCAGACGCGGTTGCGGCGAGCGGCAGACGGGGCGACGTTGATCTTGCCCTTGATGCCGTCGGGCAGCCCGTTGGTGAGTTCCTCCCAGGTGTCGCCGCCGTCGGTCGATTTGTACAGACCGCAGTCCTCGCCGCCGCTGCTGAGGCTCCACGGGGTTCTGCTGACTTGCCACATGGCGGCATAGACGACGCGCGGGTTGAACGGATCGAGTCGGACGTCGATGGCTCCTGCGCGATCGCTGACGTACAGGATTCTCTCCCACGTCTCGCCGCCGTCGGAAGATCGATAGAGACCGCGCTGGGCGTTTGGGCCGAACACATGCCCGAGCGCGGCGACATAGACCAGGTCGGCGTTGTTTGGATGGACGGCGATGCGCCCGATCTGGCGGGAGTCGCCCAGACCGATGTGGTTCCAGGTCTTTCCGGCGTCGACGGACTTGTACACGCCGTCGCCGTGCGAGAAGTTGCCCCGCACGTCAGGCTCACCCATGCCGACGTAGACGACGTTTGAGTCGGAAGGTGCGACGGCCAGGGCCCCGACGGACCCGGTGCCGAGGAAGTCATCCGTGACGTTGCGCCAGGTGGCGCCGGCGTTGGTCGTCTTCCAGACGCCGCCGCCGGTTGCGCCCATGTAGTAGGTGAGCGGGTCGCCGGGAATCCCAGCGACAGCCGCGGCTCGACCGCCGCGCGAGGGACCGATGGACCGCCAGCTGACGGTTTCGTACTTTTCGTCCTGCACGAACTCGGCGAGCGCGTGTGTGAGACTCACGAGCACGCCGAGCGCGCACAACAGGGCACGATTGCAACTCATCTCTGGATTCCCTCTCCTGGAGTTCTGCTGCGACACCGATGGCCGGTGCGCACGGGTACGCAACCAGCATACCACCAGACCGATTCCGATGCTACGGCTTTGTGGCTGATTATCGGGCTTTCGGGGGAATTCGTCCGCGCCCGTACTCACCTCTCTCGGAACGGCACCTCGTCCTCGAAGGATTCCATCTCGAGGTCGGCGGCTGCGACTTTGGCCGAGGGGTGCAGGCCGAAGCGATCGATGAGACGCACACAGGCGTTCCAGCGCAGCACGGCGTCCTCGTTGCCTGCGGGGGCGAGGGTTTGGGCGTGTTCGTAGAGGGACATGGCGCGGCTGAGGAGTTCGTGGATGTCCTCGCCGGCGTACGCGGCCTCGTGGAGCGCCTTGCCCCAGCGTTCGGCGATCACCCCGCCGTAGTACGCACGCTCGAACGCGCCGACGAGTTGTTCGAGCACCTCGTTTGCCTGGTCGATGGTGACGTCCATAGTGTGGAATTGGTCCGTGATCGAGAGCAGGAGCATGACGGTCGCTTCCTGGTTGTCCTTGTCGACGGCGAGAATGTCGCGGCAGATGCTCTCGGATTCGCGGGGCTCGTTGAGCAGCCGATACCGCTGGGCCTTCTTGATGGCGCGCGGGATCGACTCGGTGCTGATCTTCTTGATGTCCGGCATGATGCGCTCCTGCATTTGGGCACAGGTCAGTCCGTTCCGGACCTCTTTGGGGGGAAGATCCGGAGCAGCCTGGTCAACGGATCATAGAACTCGTTGGGCACGCGTTCTTTGAGCGGGATGATCGCGTTGTCGGTGATCGTGATGTTCCCGGGGCAGACGTTGGTGCAGCACGTGGTGATGTTGCAGTATGCGATCCCGTTGTCGTTCTTGGGAGCCTCGGGACGATTGACCGTGTCCAGCGGGTGAATGTTCAGGGCTGTTTGAGTCAGCCGAGCAAATGGGCCGGTGGGACTTGAACCTCCCCACGATTCCCCGGGAAAAACGGCCACTTCTGATTCAGGCGGCGCAGAATGCGGCGCACTTGGGGACGATCGTGC
>JADFOF010000435.1 GCA_022563015.1 Planctomycetota bacterium | reverse complement strand
GCCAACCCGCTGGTCGAGACGCCGATCCCAAAGCTCGTGCTCGAGTATCGGCAACTCACGAAGCTGGTGAACACGTATCTTGTGGCGCTCAAGGACGCGATCAATCCGAGCACCAGGCGGATCCACGCGAGCTTCAACCAGACGGTGGCGGTCACGGGGCGGCTGTCGTCGAGCGATCCGAACCTGCAGAACATCCCGATCCGGACGGACGTGGGCCGCGAGATCAGAAAAGCGTTCGTCGCCCCGCCCGGGCGCGTGCTGGTCTCGGCCGACTACTCGCAGATCGAACTGCGACTGCTCGCGCACCTGTCGGGCGATCCGAATCTCATCGAAGCGTTCCGCAGCGGGCAGGACATCCACGCGACGGTCGCGGCCCAGGTGTATGGCGTTCGCCTCCAAGACGTCACGCGCGAGCAGCGAGGCGGGGCGAAGATGGTCAACTTCGGCATTATTTATGGCATCACCGCGTTCGGACTCGCACGCCGACTCGATATCTCGAACACCGAAGCGGGCGAGATCATCGCCGGGTACAAAGAGCGGTTCGCCGGGATCAAAACGTTTCTTGAAGAGTGCGTGCAGCAGGCGAAGGAGAAGGGGTACGTCGAGACCATGCTCAAACGCCGAAGGCCGATCCCGGACATCGAGTCGAACAACCCGCAGCGCCGCGCGCTGGCTGAACGCATGGCGATCAACAGCGTGGTGCAGGGGTCGGCAGCGGACCTGATCAAGATCGCGATGATCGATCTGCACGGGCGATTGAGCGAGCACGCGGCGTCGTGGCGTGCTGGGGAGGTCGGAGAGTCGGCTCGGAGATCCGACGTACCTCAGAAGTCGGCTCGGAGATCCGACCTGCCTGAGATCGCCGACGTGAAGATGCTGCTCCAGATTCACGACGAGCTGGTCTTCGAGGCGCCCGAGGCGAGCGCTGAGGCGGTCAAATCGCTGGTGGTCGAGCGCATGGAGAGCGCAATGGCGTTGTCTGTGCCGTTGGTGGCGGACGCGAGCATTGCGAGCAACTGGTACGACGGCAAATAGCGGGAGCGACGATGGCAAAGAGGCGACGGATTCCGTCGATCAGCGTGACACGGGTGGTCATTGCTCTAGCGTTGGGGGTCACGGCGACCGTGGTCGTCGCGTGGAAGTTCTCGCGCGAAGCGCTGTATCAGCGAAAGCAGCCGAACGTGACGACATGGAACGCGGTGAAAAGCGGGAGCAGTTATTGGGTTTACTCGGTTCAGCGAGGCACGGGCTGGCTTCAGATCGACGCGAACGCCACCATGAGTGATCTTCCCGATTCGGGACCGCTTCCCGCCGACCGCACGCTGCGAGCGCCCTCGTGGAGCAAAGCCGCGACAGCGTCCAGTGACGACCCGGACTCGTATACCGACGGGCAAGCCCATCTGAGTTGGCGTGACGTGGCAAGCGGATGGCCGATGCTCGCGCTGAGGTTTCGGGAGCGAACAGCGCGCAAGTCAGGACTCGTCGGTAATCGGTCTCTCATAAACACGACGGTGACCATTCAGTACGGTCATCCGATCACCGACCGCTTCGGCCTGCACAACATCCTCCCGCTGCGCCCGGTCTGGCCCGGATTCGTCATAAACACATTTCTGTTCACGATCCCGGCGTATCTGGTGCTCGTCATTGTCGGGGCGGGCACAGCGATGCTTCGGCGAAGGCGGCGGCGGCGAAAGGGGTTGTGCACAGCGTGCGGGTACGACCTGGCCGGGCTCAATGGCAGCCGATGCCCCGAGTGCGGCCAGGCGCTTTCGTCGGCTACGATCGCTGCTGAAAGAGACGCAGCCGGGCTGTGAAACAACCACACCAGGAAGGAACGCTCCATGTCAGTCATTGCACAAACACGCGAAGCGATCATCGCTGCGGGCGAAACCGCTCCGGACTTCACGCTCCCCAACTCGGTCAAAGAGGACTGGACGCTCTCTGACGCCGTCAAGGCGGGCGACGTGGTGCTGTGCTTCTTCCCGCTCGCGTTCACGGGCGTGTGCGAGACCGAGATGAAGTGCGTGGACGCCGAGATGGACGCGTGGAAAGCCAAGGGTGCGACGGTGATCGGCATCTCGTGCGACAGCTTCGCGGTGCTCAAGGCCTGGAGCGACCAGAACACGTTCGGGCACACGCTGCTCGCGGACATGCACCGCACGGTGTGCAGGCAGTACGGGCTGTACTGGGCGAAACTGAACGTCGCCCAGCGCGGCACGGTCGTGA
>JADFOF010000081.1 GCA_022563015.1 Planctomycetota bacterium | reverse complement strand
CACGATCTTGATCGCGGTCGAGTCCCACTGCGCCGGCATCATCTGACAGGCGACGAAACGCTCCCAGATAATCGTGTAAAGTCTGAGCTGGTCGGGGGTGAGCGCTCCCCCGACGCGCGGGGGCGGGTAGGCCAGCGACGCCGGTCGGATCGCCTCGTGCGCCTCCTGCGCTGCCTTGTTCGACGAGCTGTAGAACGTGGGTTTGTCCGGCAGATACGCGTCGGCATACGTCTTGCCGATGTACTCGCGCACGGCGCGCAGCGCTTCGCCCGCGATCGTCGTCGAATCGGTGCGCATGTAGGTGATCAGTCCGACCGGCCCCTCACCGGGAATCTCCACGCCCTCGTACAGCGCCTGCGCCGTGCGCATCGTCCGGCGGGCGTTGAACCCCAGACGCGACGACGCTGCCTGCTGCAAGGTCGAGGTGATGAACGGAGCCGCAGGCCTTGATGTCGTGCGCTTGGTCTCGATCGACGTGACCTTGTAAGGCGTCGAGGGGTCGATCTCGCCCGTAACCGTCCGTGTCCATTTCGCCGGTCCCTTGCCCGAATCGTTCGGCTCGCTGGTCGCCGTGATCTTTGTGAGACCAACAAGGGCTGCGATCTCGTTCACGAGCGGCGTCAGGTCGGCGAACTCATCCGCCACCTTGCCGTCCTTTGACCGGCCCAACTGCCCGATGTCGAACGATTCGCCGCCGACCTCGACCAGCTCCGCCCGGAGTGCGTGATGCCTGCCAAGAAACGCATTCCGCTTCTTGATCGTCGGCCCGGCGCCCTTGTCGTCCGTTGTGGCGAGAAAGTCCTGCCATTTCGGCCCCAGCGTCTTCGCGTCGGCTTCGCTCAGGGCGAAGTGGGCGTCGATCACCCAGTATTCGTCCGGCACGAACGCCTGGATCTCGCGCTCGCGCTCGACCACCAGCCGCAGCGCCACCGACTGCACACGCCCGGCGCTGAGCCCCCGCGCAACCTTCTTCCACAGCAAAGGCGAGACCTGATACCCCACGATCCGGTCCAGAATCCGCCTCGCCTGCTGGGCGTTGACCTTGTCCTCGTCGATCACGTGCGGGTGCTCGAACGCCTTGCGGATCTCAGCCTTGGTGATCGCGGGAAAAATCACCCGCTTGGCGTGCTCGTTGGGGATGCCCAGCTCCTGCGCCAGGTGCCAGGCGATCGCCTCGCCCTCACGGTCAAGGTCCGTGGCGAACCAGACCTCGCACCCGCTGGCGATGGACTCCTTGGCCGCCCGTTTCAGCTCGGCCACGACCTTTTCCTTGCCCGCGAGAACCTCGTACGTGGGCCGAAAGCCGTTCTCCAGATCCACCCCCGGCACCGGGTTCTTGACACCCTTGGGGTTCTTGCTGGGCAGATCCCGCACGTGCCCGATGCTGGCGACCACGAGGTAGTCCGACCCAAGGTAGCGGTTGATGGTCTTGGCCTTGGACGGCGACTCCACGATGACCAGGTGCTTGCCCTTGCCCGCCCCCGCCTTGAGCCCAAGCCCCCGGCCGCGCGATGTCGAGCGCCCGCCCGTCGGCTTCACCGTTGTGCTCGAAGGCTTCTTTTTGGAGGCTTTCTTGGTCATCTGCATGTTCCCCGGCTCTCGGCTGACAACGCGGCGAGATCCCCTATCGGTCCCGCGGGGCCCGGACTATCGGGCGATCGCCGGCGCAGCAGCGCGGCCTCAGGAAATCGCCAGCCCGGACGATTGTCAAGCAGTTTTTTCCCCAGACACACTTGTTTGCGTAATAATCGGTGGTTTCGCACGACCAGCGACAAATATTTGCATTTTGTTTGGGTCTACCGCTCGGCGTTCCGAGCCAGACCCAGACAACGGAGCACGATGTCCACCCAGTCGTCGCTTGGCTCCGCCGCCGCGTGGATCCAGACCGACGCGGGCGTCCGCCGCAGCCGACGAAGCCACGTCCGCTGGTTCTTCCCGAATCGCCGCGTCTGGATCTTGATCCGCTCGATCGCCTGGTCCAGCGAGCATTCGCCCCGGAAGTGGGCCGCGAGCTGCTTGTACCCGAGCGCCTCGCGGGCGGTCGGGCCCAGCCGATCCGCCTCCCACAGCCGCCGCGCCTCCGCCACCAGCCCGCGTTCGATCATGGTCCCGACCCGGGCGTTGATCCGGCGATTGATCGCCCCGGTCGGCCAATCCAGACCCACCAGCACGCAGTCGCGCCGCGCAATTCCCGTGTCCCACTGCTCCTGCAGCGCGCTGATGGGCCGACCCGTCAGACGATGGATCTCGATCGCACGGATCGTTCGCCGATGATCGTTCCGATGGATGCGTTCAGCCGCCTCGGGATCGACCCGCTCCAGCTCCGCCCGGCGCTCGATCGGATCCATCGCCTCCAGTTCCGCGCGAAGCCCCGGGTCCGGGTCCGGCCCCGCGAACAGCCCTTCGAGAAACGCCTTGACGTACAGGTGCGTCCCGCCGACCACGATCGGGATTTTCTCGCGATCCCGGATCTCCTGAATCGCAGCCTCGGCCCGTGAGAGCCAGTCCGAGACGCTGAAGCGCTCGGTCGGCTCGATGAGATCGATCAGATGGTGGACGACGCCGCATTGCTCCGCGCGGGTCGGCTTGGCCGAACCGATGTCCAGCCCCCGATAGACCTGCACGGAATCGCACGAGACGATCTCGCCGCGACCGAGCCCCAGCCGCTCGAACTCGAGCGCCAGTGACACCGCCAGCCCCGACTTGCCGCCCGCGGTCGGGCCGACGATGACGGGAAGCCTCACCTGTGCGCGTGCCTCAGCCACACCGCGAGTGTACGAGCACGCCCACCCCGCGCGCGCTACCGCCGGCGTTTCGCGATCCGCGAGCCCTCCCGCACCACGCGGCGCTGGATCTCGAGCATGGTGATCTCGGCCCGGATGGACTCGGGGGCCAATCCCGTCCGCGAAGAGAGCTCATCCATTGTCATCGGGATATCGAGCGTGTCCAGGATCGTTCGCTGCGCCGCCGTGAGCGACCCCACGCCCCGGTCCTCGCCGCGATCGGTCTCCTTGACCTCAAACAGTTGATTGGACCCGACGTAGCGCGACTCATGCGTGCCCTGGAAGCAATGCCGCGCCGGCGTCTCGAGCAGCTCGATCACGTCCGCCGGGTCGGTGACCAGGGCGGCTCCGCCCTTCTTGATGAGGTCGAGCGAGCCCTCGCTGGCCCTGGAATCGACGCGCCCGGGCAGGGCCATCACCTCCCGGCCGTGGTCCTCCGCCGCGATGCGGGCCGTGATCAGCGACCCCGATCGCTTGCCCGCCTCGACCACGATCGTGCCCAGGGCCAGCCCGGAGATGATGCGGTTGCGCGTGGGGAAGTTCGCCGCGTCCGGCTCGGTTGTCAGCGGCAGTTCCGAGATCACCGCGCCCTGGCCGTCCGCGATGCGGTCGAAGAGTTCCGCGTTGTCCGGCGGGTAGCACCGGGCGAGCCCGCACCCGAGGACGGCGATGGTTCGGCCGCGTGCCCGCAGCGCCCCGCGATGCGCAGCCGAATCCACGCCCCGCGCGCCGCCCGAGACGACCGTCAGCCCCGCGCCCGCCAGCACGCTCGCGAATCGCTCCGCCTGCTCGATCCCGTACACCGTGCACCGCCGCGAGCCGACGATCGCGACCGGGAACGCGTCGGCCTCGGGATCGAGCCGACCGCGCACATACAGAATCGGCGGGGCCTGCGGGATGCTCGCCAGCAAGCGCGGGTACTCCTCCTCGCCCAGCATCACGAATCGCACGCCGAGCGAGTCGGCCAGCGCCAGCTCCGCGTCCACAAGGCCCTCGGCATCGGCCAGCCCATCGGCGATCTGGCCCGCCCTTTTCGGGCCGATCTTGTCGATGCGCTCGAGGCCCGAACGGGTTGCTTTGCCTACCTCGCACGCAGAGCCATACGTCTCGATCAGTCGGCCGACGAGCACCGGCCCGAGCCCGCGCGTCAGGGTCAGCCTGAGCAGATCGTGCAGCTCATCCGTCATGCCCGACAGTGTACAGGATCCGAACGTCGGTGAGAATCCGGGCCTTCCCCCATTCGCACACGCTCCTCTGATGCAAACCCCGCCTCCGATACGAGCCCCGCCTCCGATACGAGCCGCGACCGGCAGGGAGCGGTTGCCTGGCGTCACACGCGGGTCACAAGTGATACCCGAGCCTTCGCGGACTCAGACTCGGCGTCGTGCAGCGCTCTTGATGTTCGACCGGAGTTGAGAGCGATTCACCGGTCGGGGTCGGCGAGCAGGGTCGGGGGCTGGTAGCGACCGCCGGGCAGCCCGAGCTGCGACAGCAGGCTGGTGCGCGCGTAGAGCAGTTCGTCGCGCCGCTCGTGCCGACGGATCGACAGCATCAAGAGCCCCGGCAGGTCCACGTGCAGCATCGAGCCGTCCTCGATCCAGAGCGGGCCGGGCCGAGCGCGGAACAGCGAGGATCGCGTCGAGACCAGCACGCAGCTGCTGCCCAGGTGCGGATCGATCAGCGATGCCTCACCCTCGATCCGGCCCGACTCGTCGCGCTGCACGCGCCACTCGAGGATGATGGGGCCGACTGACGCGTTCGCGGCGACCAGGTCCGGCCGAACCGACTGTACCGCCGATCGCGCAAGCTCCCAGGTTACGGCCACGACCGCTCGACAGGCCGGCTCGCCCACCGCCGGGCCGACGTTTGTCCTCAGTTGTTCCGAGATGGTGCTCATGATCCGCGCAGCGTTCAGTGCAGCTTGTTGAGGACGTTCACGGCGACCTGGAGCCCGCGGCCGGACGGGCTCACAAACCGCTGCCCGAGCGTCTCGGCCGTCGAGAAGAACGCGATCATTTCGTCGAGCCGATGGTTGTGATCGGCGATCTCGTCGGCCTCGGTGGAGGCTCCAACGCCGGTCAGATCGCGCATCTCGTGCAGGGACGCCAGCAGCGGATCCACCTCGCGCTTGATGCGTTCGCGAACGACGGCGCGGAACATGGTCCAGACGTCCTGCTCGGCCTGGAAGTACTCCTTGCGGTCGCCCCGCTTGTGCATGCGCGAGACGATGCCCCAGTCCACGAGCCCTCGCAGCGACATCGACGCGTTGCCGCGCGAGATCTGCAGCCGATCCATGACATCGTCGGTGCACAGCGGTCGGCCGGTGATGTAGAGCAGGGCGTGGGCCTCGGCCATGGTTCGGCTGATGCCCCAAGTGCTGGCCATTCGGCCCCAGGCGGCGATAAAGCGGTCCTGAACCTCGACGAGCCCGAGCTGGTCTCTGGATGCGGGCATTGCGTGAGTATCACCAGGGGTGTGAGCAATGTCCACTGGAATTTCAGAAAACATTGAAACCACACGCCCCCGCTCAGCCCAGCAGCAGATCCGCAACGCCGAGCACGCCCAGCACGCAGCTGACGATGCCGTTGAGTGTGAAGAACGCCATGCTGATCCCCGCCCGTCCCCGCACGTGCAGGACAGCGTGCTCGATGAGCAGGAGGGCTGCCACGATCGCCACGCCGAGGGCGAAGAGCGGGCCGAAGCGGTCCTCGACGCGCCACGCGGCCAGCAGCGCCCCCAGGGCCGTCAGGTGCAGGGCCCGGCTGATCCAGATCGCCCCGCCGGCTCCCAGAGCGGCCGGGATGCTCCGCACCCGATGCCCTCGATCAAAGTCGAGATCCTGGAGGGCGTAGATGACGTCAAAGCCGGCCACCCAGGCGAGCACCATGGCCGCGATCAGCCACAGCGCCGGGGTGTGGGCCAGGGCGCTGGGGTTGACGGCCAGGGCGGCTGCCAGCGGCGACGCCGCCAGCGCCCCGCCCAGGAATACGTGGCACAACACCGTGAACCGCTTCGTGTACGAATAGGCAGCGATCCAGGCCAGCACGGGCAGGGCGAGGATGGTCGGCCAGGGATTGTCGAACAGAACCCAGAACAGCGACGCGCACGCGGTGAAGAGCGCCGCCGAACCCAGGGCCACGCCCGTAGCGTCGCGGGTCGAGAGCCGACCCGAAGGGATGGCCCGTCCTTGTGTTCTTGGGTTGAGCGCGTCCAGGCGACGGTCCGCGATCCGGTTCACCAGCATCGCCCACGTGCGGGCGAAGACCATGCAGACGACGACCAGGGCGAGCTTGCCGACGAGCCTCGGCATCGGCTCGTCGGGCGGGAGGGCCAGGAAGACCGCCAGCACCGCGAACGGGAGCGCGAACACCGAATGCGCGAGCTTGATGTCGGCGGCCGCGGTGCGGAGCCGACCCGGCGCCGCCGGGGCTGTCCGCTGGGATGAGTGGGTCGGCATCTCGCAAGCGTATGGCGGTATCGGACGTGATACATGCCGAGCGCCCATTGCCGCGAGCCGCGCCAGACCGCACGGACTGCGCATTCTCACACGTCCTCATCACGACCTGGTTTCGCGGCGGGTTCTGGGCGGTATGAATCACACCATGTCGGTAGTTCAGGAGGACTTTTGGAGGTTTCGGGAGGTGGAAATGGAAGGACTGGTTATGCGGACCAACAAGGATTTCTCTCGAAACAGAACGCTCGTGCTTGGTGCTGTGATGCTCTGCGCGATGGGGGGATTGGCTCAGCCCGTGCAAGGCCAGGCCGGCCCGCTGCCCCAAGAGCAGGTGGTCAAGGGGGTCGTTCGCGACTTCCTGAGGAGCCACCCCGACTTTGATCTACGCGGGTCGTCTCCGCACATCGCGGGGCTGATCGAGGTTTCGAGCAGCGGGCTGAATCGGCCCGTGCTCAGCGGCAGCGGGTTCGTGGTCGAGCGTGAATGGGTGGACGAGTCGGGCATGCCTATCGCTCCCAACACCTACAACAGCAGCTCGAATCTTCTGGCGAACGTGCTGCTGGTCGTGCGCGACCCCAGCAGCCTGAGTGTCGAAGAAACCACGGTGTGGTGGCAGCTCGAGACCTGGGGGTACGCGGTACGCGTGATGGACGATGCCGCCCCGCGTCCTGAGGTGGACGAGAACGTCGCCTGGGCGGACGCGGCATACATCACGATGGCGATCAACCCCAACGTCCTTGACGCCCGTCTCATAGAGGCGACGATCGGGCTGATCAATGCCAGCTCCGCGCTGCGCGAGAGGATCGGTTTCGCCCAGAGCAACGGCTCGCACAAGACCGACCGGGTCCTGGTGAGCAACTCGGACCATTACATCACGGGTCCGTTCGGCAACGGTCCATTGACGGTCTTCTCGTCGCGTCAGCCCGTCGCGGACACCGGGCTCGGTCGGGCGACGAGCCTGGCGAATATCCAATCCGCGGGTCCGGCCCTCGAGGTGTACGACGCCGGGGAGCGTCGCTGGAGGATGTCTCCCGCACCGGGCCGAAGGGTCCAGCTGCCCTGGAACGACGTCACGTTCGACATGTCGGCGCTGAACGAGAACGGGCTCACGCTCTTTCGCCGGGCGATCGAGTGGGGCGCGGGCGCGAATCTCCGTGGGTGCAGCGATGTGAGCGACGGCATGGGTGAGTACGGCGCGTGGAGCGACGGTCAGATCGGGTCTGAACTCACGTTCTCGCAGTGGTTCCGCGACACACCGGGGTACAACGGCTCGCAGGTGCACGCCATCACGCTCACGCTGGACGGCAACGGCGTGTATTCCTTTGAGACCCAGGCGTTCCACCCTGTGGACGACGATCAGTTCGGAAACGAGGGCGAAGCGCACAACTACAACTTCACCTACGAGATCAACGCCACGTTCACCTACCACGAGTGCGCGGAGCAGTTCATCCGGTTCACGAGCGATGACGATGCCTGGATCTTCATTGACGGCAGGCTCGCGGTGGACCTGGGCGGCATCTCGTCGGGCATGGCGCAGTACGTCTCGCTCGATCGATTCGGACTCACGGATGGCGAGACCTACCGGATGCACCTCCTGCACGCCCAGCGTCAGCCCGTCAGCTCGCGGTTCGGGATTCAGACAAACCTGCTGCTCTCGACACCCACGCCCGAGTTGCAGACCACGAACGGGTACGACTGAGTCGAGTGGCTGGCGAGCGCCGGGCACACACTACTGTGTCACAGCGGGCGGTCGATCCTGAGAGGGATTGGCCGCCCTTTCTTTGGCGGTATGTGCTGGTGACTGAGACGGACCTGCGTGTGTGCGGTTTGCGGCGGTCGCGTGCCCCCAGTATCCGCAGGTCTCCCAGGCGACACATCCAACCCTCTTTGAAATCGCCGGTGAAACGGGTCCGGATCTTCATGAACGGCGATCTGGTCGGCAAGCTGGGCAACCCTTGCCAATTGCGCTGCGATGCCTCGCAGCTTTGGACGGTTGCCGATGGGTGCATGGGCAATTTATTCGGGATAATACTGTGAGGGCACCCCGCCAGGGTGTCTTCCAGGAGGAATGCGATGCGAATTCAAGCGAAACCCTGCGTGTCCGCCCTGACATTGGCCACTGTGGTCGGGCTGAATCTGGGTGGCTTGCCGGGCGAAGCGCTCGGGCAGGACCGGATCATCCTCCGCGGGCTGGTGCGCGACTTCCGGGCGGAACATCCGGACTTCGGCGTCGCGCCCCCGGAGGGGTTTGGGCACGCGCCCGGCAACGCCTCGCTGACGCTTGTCGACGGGCGCCAGTTGCTGTTCACCGGGCAGGGTTACATGGCGATCTCGCAGTGGCGCGACGTTCAGGGCAGGTCCATCGCGCCCCACCTGTACAACAAGGCCGGGCTCAACTACTGGACATGGAGCGAGGCGGGCGTCGCGGTGAACGGCGCGATCTCGATGGATCAGAACACGACCATCGACAGCTGGGACTCAGAGGCCGGGACCTATGACGACACGATGGCTTCTGACGCTGTGGTCGCCACGAACGCGGACGAGACGCAGATCTCGATCAACGCGACCGCGACGCTTGGCGGCGATCTCATGGTCGGGCCGGACGGCGACCCGGCGGCGGCGACGTCCAGCGGCAGTGTGGAAGGCCTTGCCGGTGTGCTCGATTCAATCGGCGATCTACCCACGGTAACCGTACCCACGAACCTCGGCCCGAGCACGGGCGACTGGTCGATCGGCTCGTTTACCACAGCGACCATTTCGACATGGAAGCTCCACGTGGACAACTTCACGGTGGACCAGTTCTCGACCGTGTATATCGACGGCAATGTCATCATTCGTGTCGATCAGTCCTTCAACCTTGCGCGAGGCGTGAAGATCGAGCTGACGCCCGGCTCCACGCTCGTTCTGTACACGCTTGGGACATTCAACGCGTACAACCAGGACGTAACGATCAACGCGAACACGATGGACCCGTCTCTTGTGACGATCTATCAGCTCGGCACGACGCCGATCGAGTTCTCCCAGAACGCGCAGATCTACGCGAACATTGTGGCGCCCAACGCGGATCTCATTCTCAATTCGGACGCGGACTTGTACGGCTCGTTCATCGGGCAGAGCATCACTCTCGATTCGGACGCGGGCATGCACATCGACACGTCGCCCAACCTCGCCACGGCGTGCGGGCCTCTCGTCATTGACTCGGCGGGCATCGCGGGTGCCGACACGTTTGCGGGCGTGACCGACGCGTACACGTTCTGGCAGTGGTTCCACGACGTGCCGGGCGTCAACGCGGGCAAGAAGCTCAGCATCAACCTTACGCTCGCGCCGGACGGCATGTATGAGTACGACACGGACGCGTTCTACCCGATCGACGGCAAGCTCTACGGCAACGAGGGAGCTGCGCACAACTATCACTTCACGTTGGAGATCCCGATGTCGTTTGTTTACGAGGCCTGTGCCGGCCAGGTGTTCGAGTTCGAGGGCAACGACGACGTGTGGCTGTACATCGATGGCAAGCTCGTGATGGATCTGGGCGGCATGCTAGCGAACGTGCCTCAGGTGGTGGAGATGGATCGGCTCGGATTGACCGACGGCCAGTCGTACGACATTCGGTTCTTCTATGCCCAGCGTCAGAGCATATCGGCGCGGTTTCGGATTCGCACCAATATCACGCTGGTGCCCCAGCCGTACAACCAGGGCTTGGTGGGATTCGCGGATTTCGATTAATCGGGGCGTCGGTCGGTTCGATGCGTCGCGCCCGGGCTGGGGGCCAGTGTCTCGCGTGCGCCCCCCTATGATGCGGGCTGCCGGGCCGCCGGGCCTGGCTGACCTTTCGAACGACGCGAGAGACCGATGCCCACCATCACGATCAACGGCACGAACTGCGAGTTCACGCAGGGCCAGACCATCCTTCAGGTCGCCAACGACCATTCCATCGAGATCCCGCAGTACTGCTACCACGACGGGCTGAGCATCGTGGCCAGTTGCCGCATCTGCCTGGCCGACGTCTGGGCCCCCAACCCGCGCAACGACGGCAAACTCGAGCCGTACATGGGCGGCAAACTGCACCCGACGTGCCAGCTGGAGGCGACCGACGGCATGGTGGTCCGCTCGGACTCTCCCAAGGCTGTCGCGAACCAGAAGTCGGTCATGGAGTACCTGCTCA
>JADFOF010000080.1 GCA_022563015.1 Planctomycetota bacterium | reverse complement strand
CGGCGCCTCGGCGAATGGTCGGGGCCTGAACTCGTCGCAATCTAGGACGACCCGCCGGGCGGCAGCGCCGAGGCCTACCCGGCATGGAAATGCGCCGGCAGCGGCGGCGGCGCGGGCGGGGTTACGATTGAGTCGTACTCGTTCTATGTGGACGCAATCACGGGCAACGTCGCGCGCATGCACGACAACATCATGCGCTTCGCCGATATTTCAGGTCTCGTAACGGGCGACGCGACACCGACCGACACCAACGCTATCCCGGAAAACCTCGGGCCGGACACGTGGAACGGGACGACCGCTTGTCCGAACGGTCCCGATGAGATAGACCTGAGCGATATTTTGGTGCAAGCCTTCGACGTCGTGAGCGGCTCGCTCATCGCGTCAACATACACCGCCAGCGACGGATCCTACACACTCGCCGTGCCCGATGGCGTCGAGGTCAACATCAAGGCCCACCTTGTCAGCACACAGTGGTCCGTGTACAAGGATACTTTGGTAAATGGGTGGCCGGCCATTTGGGGCGAGTCGCTGGATCCGATGGTGAATCCTAACGTCACGGCTCCCGCATCGCCGTCGCCTGCAACAAACTTCCACTTCAATGAAATCCACGAGGAACGCGACACGGCACGTGTCAATGCACACGCCCAAATGGTCGAAACGTGGAAATACTTTGACTTCGCGCACGAAATCGACACGCTGCCCCTGATAGTTGGTACCGGCCTGACTCTTCGTGCCGCGTACTTTGTGCCCGGAACCATCATACCGCACCCGGGTTTTCCCAACAGCCTGGCAACTCCATGGCCGGGACGATTGGGATTCCACTCCGGAGGCCCGGGTATCATAATCAATCCTGCCTACTCGACCGTCATTTCCCATGAGTATGGACATTTTGTACTTTTTATTGACTTGAACGTGGGCGTCGAATTCCTCGGCTTCCACGAGGGCTTCGCCGACGTAGTGGCGCATCTCACGCACGACACAGAAATCATCGGACAGGACTTTTTCGGATGCGATAATCACGGGCGGGAGCCGCTGGTCTCGAATCGGCAGTATCCTGAGTGCAGTTCCGTCCCCCACGATCGTGCCGAGATTCTGAGCGCCGTCTGGCTGAGAATCCTCATCGGGATGCGTGGCGTGTATGGTCAAAGCGCAGGTTGGGACCAGACACGCGAATTGCACTTGGACTGGATGCTTCTTGCCCAGCCGCCGGGGGGCGATCCGAGCGACTGTCCCGCACTGGATCAGTCCGCTTCGCCAGACACGCTGATCGAAGTATTGACAGCCGACGATAACGACGACACCATAACCAACGGCACGCCGCACTGCGAGATTATCCTGGACGCATTCGAGGCGCAAAACATCCTTCCGACATTCGAAATCGACTGCGGCCCCGACGGACTGAACGGCTCGGGGCGCATGTGCTATGCCGATTTCGACGGCAGTACGGGCGTTGGCGTTCTCGACATCTTTGATTTTCTGGCGTTCCAGGAGTCCTTCGTTGAGGGTGACCCGTCGGCGTGTGACTGCGATACTTCGACACGATCTGGCGTCTGCGACGTGTTCGATTTCATCTGCTTCCAGGCGGCGTTCGCGGCCGGCTGCAAGCAGGAGTAGAGCCATGAAGAATGCACGGATTTCGCTGTTAGTCATCCTTTGCGCGGCCCCCGCAATTGCGCAGACCAACGGCACGTTTCTACTGACTTCGAGCAACACCGTCAGCCCGACAACGCCGACGACAACGGTCGGAATCTGGGCCACGTGGTTTGATCCCGGAGCGGAGGTTTTGTTCCGGGGCGCTGATTACGATTTGACGGCCGGCGACGGCGTTTTCTCGAATCCCGTCAACAGACTCTTCGGCCCCTTTTCGACCGGCGTGATCGCCGGCAACGTGATCTCCGGGGCGTTCAGCGGTCAAATCCACCTTCCTCCTTTCGGTTCCGCGTCTCGGGACAACCCGATACTGTTGGCCACGTACGACTGGACCACCACGGACTTCACCCCCCGCACCGTCAGCCTGGACACGAGCAACTCAAGCTATTTCTACATTATTGAGTTGGCAATCCCCGATCCGGGCAGACTCAATATGTTTCCGGGTGCCTTCACGCCCGGCTCGGGTGTGATCAACGTCATCCCTGCACCGACCGCGTGGGTCGTGCTCGCGCTGCCGCTTGCCGCGGCCACACGAAGGCGGCGATGTTGAATCACCATCTCATCATCGGCGGTGCCGAAGTACCGCCGTCCGCGGACGAAGGCACGCTCGTCGAGGTGCTCGAGGTCGCCGCCGACGCGTACGCGGCGGCGATCTGCGACGTGTTCCGCCTGCGAAACATTTTTCATCCTGGCCCAACGCCGAACGTCTGCCAGGAGAGCGCCGGCTGGTCCTGCTATGGCGACTGCGACAGCAACGGCGTGCTCGACATCTTCGACTTCCTGTGCTTTCAGAACGCGTTTGTCGCCGGCGACCCGTACGCCGACTGCGACCGCGACGGCCAGTGGACGCTCTTCGACTTCGTGTGTTTCCAGAGCGAGTTCGTGGGCGGGTGCCCGTAGCGCCTCAGTTAGATCCGTATCTCGTGCTCGGGCCAACCGGGCGCCCGTATGTTTGAAGGAGAAGACATGTTCGGCACAATCCGCCCAACGTCGCACGGTGCATGGGCACTCATCCCGTGCGCACTGCTGGCATTCGCCCCCGTCCCCGCCGCCCCCGCGCAGGAACAACTCTGGATCCGCCAGTTCGGCACGAGCACCGACGACGCTGCCTGGGCCCTTGCGCCCGACGGCGCTGGGGGCGTGCTGGTCGCCGGATACACATGGGGCAGCCTTGGCGGGCCGAACGCGGGCCTTGACGATGCCTTCTTGGCCCGCTACGACGGCGCGGGCAACCAACTCTGGATCACCCAGTTCGGCTCGAGCGATAGAGACGTTCCACAGGCCCTGGCGTCCGACGGTGCGGGGGGCGTGCTGGTCGCGGGATGGACATATGGCAGCCTGGGCGGGCCGAACGCGGGCTTTTGGGACGCCTTCCTGGCACGCTACGACGGCGCGGGCAACCAACTCTGGATCCGCCAGTTCGGCACGAGCAGCGGCGACGCTGCTTCCGCCCTCGCGCCCGACGGCGCGGGGGGCGTGCTGGTCGCGGGACCCACACGGGGCAGCCTGGGCGGGGCGAACGCGGGCGTCAACGACGTCTTCCTGGCGCGCTACGACGGCGCGGGCAACCGGCTCTGGATCCGCCAGTTCGGCACGAGCGAAGTCGACTTTGCTCACGCCCTAGCCCCTGATGGGGCGGGGGGCGTGATCGTCGCGGGATTCACAGAGGGCAGTTTGGGCGGGCCGAACGCGGGCCGTTCGGACGCCTTCCTGGCACGCTACGACGGCGCGGGCAACCGGCTCTGGATCCGCCAGTTCGGCACGAGTCGTCAGGACGTTGCCGTGGCGCTGGCGCCCGATGGCGCGGGGGGCGTGATGGTCGCGGGGCGCACATGGGGTAGCCTGGGCGGGCCACACTTGGGCTGGTGGGACGTCTTCCTCGCCCGCTACGACGATGCGGGCGATCGTCTCTGGATCCGCCAGTTCGGCACGAGCCACCTCGACGAGGCCTACGTCCTTGCGCCCGACGGCGCCGGGGGCGTGATGATCGCGGGGCGCACGGGGGGTAGCCTGGCCGGGCCGAACGCGGGCCGTTCGGACGCCTTCCTGGCGCGCTACGAGATCGACTCGTGCTACCCCGACTGCGACCGCAATGGCGAGCTCGACATCTTCGACTTCCTCTGTTTCCAGAACGCGTTCGTGGCCGGGTGTCCGTGAGCGCAGAAGTGACGAAGTGACAGAGTGACTGAGTGACGAAGGGGGGAGAAGAGACGGAGAGGGGAAGAGACGAAGTGGAGAAGCGACGGAGTGGGGAAGTGATGGGTCAGGCTTTGAGCCCGGCCAGCAGGGCGTCGGAGGTTTCCTTGGCGTCGCCGAAGAGCATGCGGGTGTTCTTTCTGTAGAAGAGGGGGTTGTCGACGCCGGCGTAGCCGCTGGCCATGCCGCGCTTCATGACGATGACCGTCCCGGCGGTCCAGACGCGCAGGACGGGCATCCCGGCGATGGGGGAACTCGGGTCTTCCTCGGCTATCGGGTTGACGATGTCGTTGGCGCCGATGACCAGCACGACGTCGACATCGGGCAGGTCGTCGTTGACGTGGTCCATCTCGACGACCAGTTCGTAGGGCACGCCGGCCTCGGCCAGCAGCACGTTCATGTGCCCGGGCAGCCTCCCCGCGACCGGGTGGATCGCGAAGCGGACCCAGATGCCGCGCTTCGTGAGCAGGTTGACCAGCTTGGCCACCGTGTGCTGGGCCTGCGCGACCGCCATCCCGTACCCGGGCACGATGACGACTCGCTTGGCCTCTTTGAGCATTGCGACGGCGGCGTCGGCGTCGATCGGCGTCGGTTCGCCGTCCACGCGGACCCTGGCGACCTGCCCGCCCTCGGTCCCGAACCCGCCGAGAATGACGTTGACGATGCTCCGGTTCATGCCCCGGCACATGATGTAGCTGAGGATGGCGCCGCTGCTGCCCACCAGGGCGCCGGTGATGATGAGCAGGTCGTTGTCGAGCATGAACCCCGCGGCGGCGGCGGCCCAGCCCGAGTAGCTGTTCAGCATCGAGACGACCACGGGCATGTCCGCCCCGCCGATCCCCGCCACAAGGTGCGCCCCGAGCATCGCGGTGATGGCGGTGGCGCCCAGGAGCAGGAACGTGGCCCGATGGGGATCAGCCTGCGTGAACTCCCACCCGAGCCAGACGGTCGACACGATCATCACCAGGTTCAGGACGTGTCGGGCCGGGAGCATGAGCGGCTTGCCCGAGAGCAGCCCCTGCAGCTTGCCGAACGCGACGACCGAGCCGGTGAACGTGATCGCCCCGATGCAGACGCCGACGAAGATCTCGATCTTGTGGATCGCGATCTCCGTATCGGTCAGCGCCAGGCCGTTCTCAGGTCGCAGGTGTGTGGCGATGGCGACGAGCACGGCGGCGAGTCCCACAAAGCTGTGAAGGATTGCGACCATTTGCGGCATCGAGGTCATCTTGACCCGGATTGCCAGGACGGCTCCGATCACGACGGCCGGCAGGAGCGCCGCAGCGAGCCAGCCGTATGCACCCTCGCCCAGCCCGAACGCCGCCGCGATCAGCGCGATGCACATCCCCACGATGCCGAACATGTTGCCGCGCTTGGCGCGCTTGGGGTGCGACAGCCCGCTGAGGCTGAGGATGAAGAGAATGCCGGCCACGAGGTACGCGGCCGCAACTGGACTGGGCTGCATTTCGTCTGGGCCTCCCTAGTTGCGGAACATCGAGAGCATGCGGTTGGTGACGAGGAACCCGCCGGCGATGTTGATGGTGGCGACAAATATCGCGACGACCCCGAGGATCGTCGCCGCCCCGACCGACGGCCCCGACGAGAGTTGAAGCATCCCGCCGATGATGATGATCCCGCTGATGGCGTTGGTGACGCTCATGAGCGGTGTGTGGAGGGCGGGTGTGACGTTCCACACGACCTGCCACCCGACGAAACATGCGAGCACGAAGACGGTGAGGTGACTCTGGAAGGATTCGGGGGCCTTTGTGCCGATCAGCAGCGCCACCGCGGCCGCCGCCGCCGCCCATGACAGTGAGCGCCATCGCCGGAGGATCTTCTTCGACGGGGTTGTCTTCGCGACCGATTCGACCGGGCCGGAATCGTCGGCCAGAACGGCGTCGGTCTGGGCTTGCGGCTCTTCTTTTCGTTGTTGTTCGGTTTGCGGCGGGGGCCAGGTGACTTTTCCTTCGTGCGTCACCAGGGCCGGTCGAACGATGTCGTTTTCGAGATCGATCTGCAGCCCGTCCCCGCCGCCCATCTCCTCGAGCAGGTGGACGATGGTCGCGCCGTACAGGTGGCTCGACTGGCGGGCCATGCGGCTGAGCAGGTCGGTGAGCCCGATCACGGTCACGCCAAACCGCTTGACCACCTCGCCGGGCCTGGTGACGGCACAGTTGCCGCCCTGCTCGGCCGCCAGATCGACGATCACCGAGCCCTCCTTCATGCTCTCGACCATGCCCTCGGTGAAGAGCACGGGTGCGCGGCGGCCGGGGATCAACGCCGTGGTGATGATGATGTCAACCTCCATCGCCTGCTGGGCGAACAGGGCCATCTCGGCCTCGATGAAGGCCTTGCTCATCTCCTTTGCGTAGCCGCCGGTCCCGGATCCCTCTTCCTTGAAGTCAAGTTCGAGGAACTCGGCGCCCATGCTTCGGACCTGCTCGGCGACCTCGGGACGGGTGTCGAAGGCCTTGACAATGGCGCCGAGCCCGCGAGCGGCGCCGATCGCGGCCAGCCCGGCCACGCCCGCGCCCACGACCAGCACCTTCGCGGGCAGAATGGTGTCGGCGGCAGTCACCTGGCCGCTGAAGAACTTCGGGAAATGATGGGCGGCCTCGATGACGGCGCGGTACCCGACGAGATTCGCCATGGCGCTCAGGGCGTCCATCCGCTGGGCGCGGGTGGTGCGCGGGATGCAGTCCATCGCGATGGCCGACGCCCCGGCCTTGGCGAGCTTGTCGAGCATCTCCTGGTTCTGCGCCGGCCGGAGGAAACCGATCAGCAGCGCCCCGGGTTGCATCAAGTCCGCCTCGTGGACGCCGAGCTCGGGGTGCATCTCGGGCGCCCGTACTTTGAGGATGATGTCGGACTCTGCCCAGACGCCGGCCGCGTCCGAGAGCGCCGCGCCCGCCGACGCGTACGCCGAATCGTCCCATTCCATGCCCGCCCCGGTGCCGCGCTCGACGACCACATCGAAGCCCAGCCGGCCGAGCCGCACGACGATCCCCGGGGTCGCAGCGGATCTCTTTTCCGTCGGGTGAATCTCCCGAGGAATGCCTATTCGCACACGCGGCTCCTTCACGCCCGGGCACAAAGCTCGTGAATCAGACCGGAAAGCACGAAGAGGATAGGAGGAGATGTCGGGGGGAATCATCTCCCGCGCCGAGTATCTGGGCACCCGGCCCGGGGACTTCCAAGGGTTTCATGCCGGGTGGCGCGGTGCGGGCGCCCGGTGGAGCAAGCCCCGGCCTATGGGTCGATGGCGAGTCCTGCTCGTTCCCGGCGATATGTCGCAAAGATTCGGATTTTTTCGTCGCGAATGTGCCTCTGCGCAGAGTAGGATCATGTACGAGCGGCATCGACCATCCCGGTGCATATCGGACCATTGCCATGTCCAAGAACTCCGTGACCGAAGACCCCGTCGAGCAGGCCGACCTCGAGGCCGTCGCCATCCGGTTCTGCGGCGATTCGGGCGACGGGATGCAGCTGACCGGCGGGCAGTTCACGAGCACGTCGGCGCTGATGGGCAACGACTTCGCGACGTTCGCCGACTTTCCGGCGGAGATCCGCGCGCCCAAGGGAACGATCTATGGCGTGTCGGGGTTCCAGGTGCAGTTCGCCAGCACCGACATCTACACGCCGGGCGACCGCGCCAACGCCATGGTCGCGATGAACCCCGCGGGGTTCCGCGCCAACATCGCCGATGTTGAGCCCGGCGGCATTGTCATCGTCAACGAGGACGAGTTCACCAAGGCCAATCTCAAGAAGTGCGGGTACGAGGAGGGGTACAACCCGCTCGAGGACGAGCGGATCGACTCGAAGTTCCGCATGTTCCGGGTGGCCATGAGCCGGCTGACGCGCGAATCGCTCGCTGAGTCGGGCATGGGCGCCAAGGACATCGACCGCTGCCGGAACATGTTCGCGCTGGGCATCGTCTACTGGCTCTTTGACCGTCCGCTCGAGACGACGATCCGGTACCTTCAAGAGTACTACGGCAAGCAGAAGGCGAAGCCCGAGATCGCGTCGGTGAATGTTCGCGCGCTCAAGGCGGGCTACTACTTCGGCGAGAACGCCGAGGTCTTTCCCGTTCGCTACCGCATCGCGCCGGCGAAGCTGAAGCCCGGGCTCTACCGCCGCATCAGCGGGCACGAGGCGATTGTGCTCGGGCTTGTGACCGGCGTGCAGAAGGCACAGAAACAACTCATGTACGCCAGCTATCCGATCACGCCCGCGTCGGACGTGATCCACGGTCTGGCGCGGCTGAAGCACTTCGGCGTCAAGACCATGCAGGCGGAGGATGAGATCGCCGCGGTCTGCGCCGCGATCGGTGCGGCGTTCGCCGGCGACATCGGCGCCACCGGCACCTCCGGGCCGGGCCTGGCGCTCAAGTCCGAGGGGATCGGCCTTGCGGTCATGCTCGAGTTGCCGCTGATCGTGATCAATGTGCAGCGAGCCGGGCCCTCGACAGGGCTGCCCACCAAGACCGAGCAGGCCGACCTGCTCCAGGCGATGTTCGGCCGACCCTCCGAGTGCCCGTGCATCATCGTGGCGCCGAGGAGTCCGGCGGATTGCTTCGAGATGGCCGTCGAGGCGGTGCGACTCGCGGTGCGGTACATGTGCCCGGTGATCTACCTCGCCGACGGCTATATCGCCAACGGCGCCGAGCCGTGGCGGATACCCGATCTCGATGCGATCCCGCCAATTACGATCGAGCACCCGACGTCGGCCACGAAGGACTTTCTGCCGTATGCCCGCGACCCCGAGACGCTCGCCCGTCGGTGGTCGATCCCGGGCGTGGCTGGTCTGGAGCACCGCATCGGGAGCCTCGAAAAGGAAGAGGGCACCGGCAACGTGTCGTACGACCCCGAGAACCACGAGAAGATGGTGCGGATGCGTGCGGCGAAGGTCCAGAAGGCCGCCGACGTCATCGCCCCGCTCGAGGTGCGAGGCCCGAGTTCGGGCGAGATGCTGCTGCTGGGCTGGGGCGGGACGTACGGCTCCATCACGACCGCCGGCGATCGGTTGCGCAGCGCGGGACACGATGTGGCCACGGCGCACCTTCGCCATCTCAACCCCTTCCCGCGAAACCTCGAGGAAGTGCTGCGGAGCTACCGGATGGTCGCGATCCCGGAGTTGAACCTCGGCCAGTTGCTCAAGCTGGTTCGCGCACAGTTCCTGATCGACGCGGTCGGGATCAACCAGGTGCAGGGCCGCGCCTTCCGCGTGGACGAGCTTGTCACCCGAGTCGAATCACTGATCAAGCGATGAAGTGAGCCCCCATATGTCCGCACCGACCACCCCGCTCCCGACGTACAAGGCCAAGGACTTCGCGTCCGATCAGGACGTTCGCTGGTGCCCTGGCTGCGGCGACTACGCCGTGCTCGCGACCGTGCGAAAGACGCTCCCCAAGCTGAACCATCGCAAGGAGGACTACGTCTTCGTGTCGGGGATCGGGTGCGCCGCGAGGTTTCCCTACTACGTGGACACGTATGGTCTGCACTCGATCCACGGGCGGGCCCTGTCCGTCGCCACGGGGGTCAAGCTGGCCAACCCGGCGCTGGAGGTGTGTGTGGTGTGCGGCGACGGGGATCTGCTGTCCATCGGCGGAAACCACACGATCCACACGCTGCGCCGAAACGTGGACATCACGATCCTGCTGCTGAACAACAAGATTTACGGCCTGACGAAGGGGCAGTATTCACCGACGAGTGAGTTTGGCAAGGTCACGAAGTCCACGCCGATGGGCTCACTGGACTTTCCGCTCAACCCGCTGGCGATCGCGATCGGGGCCGGGTGTACGTTCGTCGCCCGGACCATCGACATCGACTCGCCTCATCTGGGCGCGGTGTACCAGCGCGGGATGGAGCACACGGGGACAGCGTTTATCGAGGTCTACCAGAATTGCAACATCTTCAATCACCAGGCGTGGTTCTACGCGTCGCAGAAGGAGACGCGTGCGGACAGCACGATCCTGGTCGAGCACGGCAAGCCGCTGATCTTCGGCAAGGATCGCGACAAGGGGATCCGCCGCCGCGGAGGCCGTTTCGAGGTGGTGCAGCTCGGCAACGGTGTGAGCGAGGACGACCTGGTGGTTCACGACGAGACCGATCGCGGGCATGCGTTCACGCTCTCGCAGATGTGCCATCCCGAGTTTCCCGAGCCTCTGGGTGTGCTGCACGCCGACCCTGAGCGTCCCACGTACGACCGGCTTGTGCACGATCAGATGGCGCAGGCGATCGAGCAAAAGGGCCGCGGCTCGCTCCACGATCTCCTGCACGACGCCGAAACGTGGGAGGTCTCGTGAATGGTCCCCGGCGATGCGGTACGATAAGGCGATGTGTGAAATTGCCCTGATTGCGCTCGAGCAGTAACGGAAACGTTCCGAATCGAACCGGAGTTTCGAGAACGATGACTGACTACGGACAACTCGTCGGGTACCTCGGACTCGGGTTCGTGCTCGGGGCGTTCGCGCTCGTCGTGCCGTGGCTTGTCAGCCCGCGCTACAAGGGGCCCAAGACTGAGCAGACGTACGAGTGCGGCGTGGATCCCGTCGGGTCGGCG
>JADFOF010000434.1 GCA_022563015.1 Planctomycetota bacterium | reverse complement strand
ACCGGGCCCCCGGGCTGGCCGATCCAGCGTCAGATCCCCGCCCAGCTCGCGCGCCAGCCCCCGGGCCAGCGCCAGCCCGAGCCCGATGCCCGGGTTGGGCTGGTTGGCGTCGCGGCGGGCGCGCTGGAAGGGCTTGAAAACACGGCTGGCGTCCGCCGCCGCGATGCCCGGGCCGAAGTCGCGCACGCTGATCGACGCGACCGAGCCCGTCACCTCAGTCGTCAGTTCGATCCGCGCGTCGTCGCCGACATTGGCGTACTTGCACGCGTTGTCGACCAGGTTCACCAGGATCCGCTCGACGGTGAGTGGATCGGCCGGCGCGTGCGCGTCGGGGTCGGGCACGCTGATGTCCAGCGTCATTCCCGCGGTGTCGGCCCGCTCGGTCAGCGCGGGACGGACACGCTCGATGAGTTCGCTCAGCGCGATCGCGTCGTTGCGGCGGGCCTTTCGCGGCTGGCCGAGCCGCGCGAAATCCAGCACGTTCTCGACGATCCCCGACAGCCGGCGAGACTCGCGCTTCAGGGTCGTGAGATAGTGCGCGCGGTCGCTTTCGCCCTGCACCATGCCGTCGGCGAGCATCTGCGTGTAGAGGCAGAACGTGGTCAGCGGCGTGCGCAGCTCGTGGGTGACAGCCGTGACGAACTGCCCGCGGCGCTCGGCCAGCTCGGTGGACTTGCGCAGGACGAGCCCGATGGCGCCGACCGCGGCCAGCACCGCCGTCCACGAGACGACCAGCGCCGCCCGCGTCGGCGTCACCGTCGGGATCGTGTACGCCGGGATCCGCCCGGGATCGAGCACCGCCGGAACGCTCGCCAGGCGCTGGCCCGACGCGGCGGCAGCCACGGCGCCGGCGTACACGGGCTCGAGCGACGCGCCCGCGAGCAGATCGTCCACCGCGCTCAGCAGCAGGTTCTCGATCGCAGGCCAGTCCAGCCACACGCCCTGCACGGTCCGGTTCCCCGCGATGTTGACCGTGCGCAGCATGACGAGCTGGCCGCCCGTGCCCGCCGGGCCGGTGCGCCACGTGGTGCGAAAGCCGCCCACCTCGGGCCCGCTGTCGTCCGGCCGCGCCAGCGCGTCCGTCGGTTCGTTCGATTGCGGGCGGGCGGCCAAGCCGAGCGGCGCCTCCTCGGACTCCCGGCGGGCGCCGGCTGCGGACTCGGCTTTGGCCACGCGTTTCGATTCGTCGGCTCGCCCGGCTGGACCGGCTTTCGACCGGGGGATGTTGGACCGCTGAGCGAACTCAAGAAGCTCCTGCCTGGCCTCGTAGTCGCCACCGAGATCGAATCCTTCGATACTCAACTCGTCCTTGAGTGTGCTGCTCGCGTCCGCCAGCGCCCTGTTCGCGTCGATGATCGCCGTAACCAGCACCTTGTCGTCCATGCCCGGCGCCAGGAACGAGCGCAGTGTGCTCAGCCGACCCTCCGCCGCGACGATCCGCTCGGCCATGGACGGGTCCGACGCCTCCGCCTGGTCGCGCATGTTGCCGTGCGGAACCTGCGGCGAGGTGAACGCGCCGTCCGGCCCGATCTCGAAATGCAGGAGCACGAACGGCCCGGGGTCGGTCAGCAGCGGCGACTCGACCAGCACCGCGTCCGGCGGAACCTCCTCCCACATCCGCGTGTACGCGCCCTCGGCGGGGTAGAAGGGGCGATAGTAAAAGTACGGCGTGCCGACCTCGCGGTTGAGAACCGGCAGCAGCGTCGACTCCATCCGCCACAGCGCGAGCTGCACCGTCTCGTTGAAACTCTTCTCGGCGCTGGATCGGTGCTCCCGGGCCTCGAGTTGCAGCGCCAGCCGCGAGATGCCGCCAAGCCCCGCCAGCACGAGCAGCACGCCCAGCCCATACACAGTGGCGGTGAGTCGGCGCGATGACATCACGCGCTCGCTCCTCGGTTCGACTCAGCCGGTGATTGGGCCGGCGGTTCGTCGGGCGGCTTGTCTGGCGAATGCGCGAGCATGTACCCCTTGGCCCGCACCGTGACGATGACGCTGGGCGAGGCGGGATCGTCGCGCAGCTGCTCGCGCAGCCGTGCCACCGCCATGTCCACCGTCCGCGTGTTCACGCCGCGCGGGTCCACGCCCCACACCCGCATCAGCAGCTCGTCGCGCGAGATGGCCCTGCCCGGATTGGCGACGAGGTAGGCGAGCACCTCGGCCTCGCGCTGCGGCAGCGTCACACGCTCGCCGGACTCGAAAACCACCTCGCGGCGCTCGAAGTTCACGCACCGCCCGGC
>JADFOF010000433.1 GCA_022563015.1 Planctomycetota bacterium | reverse complement strand
GAGGTTGTGCGCCCGCAGCGTCGCGAAAAATTCGCTCAGCATCGGCCCGATCGCGATCTCCGACAGCGACTGCACCCGGAAGTTGGTCAGAAACGCCCACACGTCCGCGCGGAACTGCCGCTGACGCGCCAGCGATGGATCCGCGTCCGTCAGCGACACCGCGATCCGGATCACTCGCTCCAGGTCCGACGTGACCACGCCCTGGATCAGCCCCGCCAGCGCCGCCGCCGTCCCAGGGTCGATGTGCCCCGTCATGCCGAAGTCGATCAGGCAGATCCCGTCATCCTCGGTCAGGAAGATGTTCCCCGGGTGCGGATCAGCGTGGAAAAAACCCACCGACAGGCACTGCGTAAACACCGCGTCCGCGCAGTGCCGCGCCACCGCCAGCCGCGTCTCCTCGCTGAGTTCATCCACCTCCACGTGCGACAGAAGCGTCCCCTTGATCTCTTCCATCGTCAGGATGTTGCGCGTCGACGCCTTCGGGAACACGCGCGGGATGCTGACGCCCTCGAGTTCGGCCAGGTCGCCGGCCATCCGCTGTGCCGACCGCGCCTCCCGCGCCAGGTCAGTCTCCAACCTCAACTCCGTCGCGAACTGCCGCACCACGTCCACCGGGCTGTACCCCAGGTTCTTCAGATTGTGCTGAGCGAACTCCGCGATCAGGCTCAGAATCTCAATGTCGCCGTCGATCACCCCCCGGATCCCCGGCCTCAGGATCTTCACCACCACACGCTCGCCCCCCACCAGGACCGCACGGTGGATCTGCGCCATCGAAGCCGCCGCGAACGCCTCCTCCTCGATGCTCTCGAACACCGTCTCGATCCCACCCGGGAACTCGCGCTCCAGCACCGGCTTGATCTCGTCAAACCCCACCGCCGGAATGTCCGACTGCAGTTTCTTGAGCTCGTCGATCCAGCTCGAAGGCAGCAGGTCCGGACGCGTCGACGCGATCTGCCCCAGCTTGATGAACGTCGGCCCCAACTCCTCGATCGCACGACGCACACGCTCGTGCACCGACAACTCCGCCATCTCCTTGGAAACCAGCATCCGCCCGAGGATCGGCGTCCCCTCCAGCCGCAGCCCCTGCACGAACTGACCGAACCCGAACCTCGCCAGGATCGTGCAGATCGTCCGTGCCCGGTTGATCGATCGAAGTGTCGAGCCCAGTCGTGTCTGCATGTCGCGTGGCCTCGCGGGGTGCTCGCGGATGATAGCGGCACGCCGCCGCGAGCGTTCGGATCACCCGCGTTTGAGCCGTCGAGCCTACGCTTCAGGTCCTTCGCACACGGGAGAACGCGCTATGCCCGAGACAGTCACGCTGCCCGCGGACACCAACCAGGCGCTCGGCATCGCGCGCTACGCCATCGACTTCATGTCCGACCTTGAGGACGACCGCGGCCACCCGCACGACGAAGTGCTCGCTCGAACCGAGCTCTTCCACACCGACGCGGCGCTGTGCGGCCTCAGCGCGCTGGCGCTGGGAACCAACGCTCCAAACGTGCTGCGCACCGAAGCCCTTCAGTACGCGGTTCAACCCCAAAACGCAGCCCCGGCCCTCGGTCGCTGCATCCATCACGGCGCAACCGTCTTCGGCTCCAGCACCCGCGTCAAGTGCGAAAAAGCCATCCTCGCAAACTGTGCCGCCGTGCGCGAGTGGGACAGCAACGGCACAAACTTCGGGTTCAACCCCAACCGAGGCCACACCGCCGGCGAGTTCGGCCACAACGACTTCTACCCCGTCTGCATCGCCGCCGCACAGATGCTCGGCGCCGACGGCGACTACGCACTCCGCGCCATGGTCTGCCTCGACGAGATCCGCGGAAGGCTCGCAGAGGTCTTCAGCCTCAAAACCTACAAGATCGACCACGTCCTCCACGGCGGCCTCGCCTCCGCAGCCGTCTTCGGCGCCATGGTCGGCGCCGCGCCGGAACACATCGAGAGCGCCATCGGCATGCTGGTCGCACACCACGTCCCCTTCCGCGCCATCCGCGCCGGAAAACAACTCAGCGACAGCAAGGGCGCCAGCGCCGCAATCACCACCGAGGCCGCCATCGTCTCCCTCATGCGCTCCATGGCCGGATTCCTCGGGCCACGCGATATCTTCCGAAATCCCGAGGCGATCTTCCGCCTGTTCGAGGGCCCCGGCCGGATGCTCATGCCCGTCGGCGCCTCAGCCCGCACACCCGCACCAACGCACGCAAACACCGACGCGTCCCCCTTCGATCTCGTGCTCACACGCGC
>JADFOF010000432.1 GCA_022563015.1 Planctomycetota bacterium | reverse complement strand
GGGGGGCACCGACGCGATGTAGACGTAGACGAGCAGGACGAGCGTCCAGAAGGCGACGGGCGGGATGAACGCGCTGAATGCCGGCGGGATGATCGCGATGCCGCCCGGGTTCGACGGGCTGGCCCAGTCGATCGAGGCGGACCAGATGATGCTCGCGTACATCAGGGCGACGGCGACGACACTGCCGAGGAGCAGGTTGCCTCGTCGGCGCAGATAGATGCCCAGCCCGACGGCGATCGGGATCTGGAGGAAGACCGGCACGATGGCGGATGGGTAGTCGCGAAAGATGAGCGCGATCACCAGCCCGAAGATCGCCAGCACGATCCACAGGCCGACCAGTACGACGAGCAGGAAGAGCAGCCGCGCCCGCGGGCTCACCACGTCGCCGGCGAGGTCGCCGATCGTGCGTCCCTTGTGGCGCATGGAGATGACGAGCGAGCCGAAGTCGTGGACGGCTCCCATGACGATCGACCCGATGAGGATCCAGAGGAGCGCGGGGAGCCAGCCCCAGACGACGGCGACGGCCGGGCCGACGATCGGGCCGGTGCCGGCGATCGAGGTGAAGTGGTGGCCGAAGACCATGGCGCGTCGTGAGGGGACGAAATCGACGCCGTCCTCGAGTTCGACCGAGGGGGCGAGGCGCTCGGGGTCGATCTGGAAGATGCGCCTGGCCAAATACCGGCCGTAGGTGCGGTACGCGATGATGTAGAGCACGAAGCTGCCGAGCGCGATGAGGACGGTCTGCATGGGCTGATTCCGACACGCGGGGCGACCGAAGCCGACCACGCCTTGTCCAGGATCCTACGGTACACGATCATTCGATCGGCCACCAGGGCCGAGTGGGGAGGAGACCGTGCGGGTCATCACGCGGGCGGGTCCGAACGCGGTCGCGCTTGAAACCACGCTGCTGACGCACGGGGTGCCCCGCGAGACAGCGGCGCCCCTGGCCGCTCAACTGGCCGACATCGTTCGGAGGCACGATGTCCAGCCGGTGCTCGTGGGCATCCTTGAGGGACGGGCGATCGTGGGGATGGACGAGCATGAGCTGGCGCGCCTGCTCGCGGCCGAGCACATCGTCAAGGTCAACACGGCCAATCTCGGCGTGGTGCTGCACCGCGGCGTTGCGGGTTCGACGACGGTCAGCGCCACCATGGAGTTGTGCGCGCACGCGGGCGTGCGGCTGTTCGCGACCGGTGGGATCGGTGGGCTGCACAGGGGCTACGGCACGAGGCTGGATGTCAGCTCAGACCTGGCGGCGCTGGCGCGGTTTCCCGTGGCCGTAGTCTGCAGCGGGGTCAAGGCGATGCTGGACGTGCCCGCGACGCGCGAGGCGCTCGAAGCCCTGGGCGTGCCGGTCGTGGGGTTTGGTACGGACCGGTTCCCGGCGTTCTATCTTCGCGACGGCGGGGCGGGCGTGGACGAGGTGTTCGACGATCACGCCGACCTGGCGGCGTATATCGCGGAGGAACTGGCGCGGTCGCGACGCGGGGTGCTGGTCGTCAACCCGGTGCCCGCCGAGGCGGAGATCGGCCGCGACGACTGGGAGCGATGGATCGAGCGGGCGACGGAGCAGACGCGGTGCGAGTCGGGGCGCAGCCTCACGCCGGCGGTTCTCAGAAAGCTGCACGAGGTGTCGGACGGCAGGACGCTGGAGGCGAACCTGGCGCTGGCGCGGGCGAATACGGAACTCGCCGCGTCGGTGTGCCGGGCGATGCTGGATGCGTCGATGTGACGCGGGTCGAAGCGTTCAGGATGACCGATCCGGCTCCTCGCGCACGATGCGGCGCATCTCGGCGAGTGTGCGGTCGAGTTCGCGTTGGAGATTTCGCACGCGCAGGAGCGATCGCACACGGGTGAGCAGCTCCAGCCGATTGACGGGCTTGGTGAGGAAGTCGTCGGCGCCGCACTCGACGGCCCGCTCGACGTCGGAGACCTCGTTCAACGCCGTGACCATGATGATCGGGATGCCGCGTGTCTCGGCTGAGCCCTTGATCTTCTTGCAGATCTGGAACCCGCTCATCCGGGGGAGCATGATGTCCAGGAGGATGATGTCGGGCTGGTCCTTTGCGACCAGGTCCAGCGCCTCCTGGCCGTCGGTGGCGGTGCGGATCGGACAGCCGAGCTCCTCGAGGTAGGCCTGTAGGAGTTCGAGATTCTGGACGTTGTCGTCCACCAGCATGATCGATCCGACGACGGGCGGCGACGAGGTGAAGTCAGGCGAATGCGGTGTCTGGGCGGGGGTGT
>JADFOF010000431.1 GCA_022563015.1 Planctomycetota bacterium | reverse complement strand
GCAGCCACAGCTCCGCGCGCGCGTCGCGACGCGGCTCCGCGCCGGGCGGGAGCACCGTGTAGGCGACGCGCGTGCCCGCCATCGCCGGGGCCGGGTTGATGCCCCAGCCTTCAACGTGCTCGACGACGGTCACCAGTGTGCGTCGAGCCGGGTCGGTGGCGGGAGCGGTGTAGATGCTATCGGCGCGGGGGCCGAATTCCGCGAACACGATCGTCGCGCCCGTTGAGGCGTCGTCGCGAGCGTCGCTACCCGGGGCGCCGCGGAGCAGCACCGCGCCGAGCAGCGCGAGCGCGCCCGCAAGCGGCAACAGCAACAGCAGAAATGCGCGAGTTCGGACGCGGGGTCGATACACGGTGCACTCATCACGTGGCCGGGACCCCGCCGCCCCGACATGACTGACCGTCGCCGGCGGACCACGCCGGCTGCCTCACGATACGGACGCCCCGGGGGGCAGTCAACGCGAAGGCGTGGACCCGCGCGTGTCTGAAGGGGGCGCGTTCGTTACGCTGGTCGTGTGCTGTTTGTCTATGGGCGGACCCTGTTCGACGCGCCGCTGGCTTTCGCCGTGCTCATGTCGGCGTTCATCTCTTCGATCCTCATGGGACTGGTGCTCCACGAAGTGATGCATGGCTACGTCGCAAACAGCCTCGGCGACCGCACGGCGGCGCGCATGGGCCGGCTGACGTTGAACCCGCGCGCGCACCTCGATCCGCTCGGTACCGCGATGATCCTGCTGGTCGGGTTCGGCTGGGCGAAGCCGGTGCCGGTGAACCCGATGAACACGCGCGACCCGAAGCGCAGCATGGCGCTGATCGCGGCCGCCGGCCCCGCGACGAACCTGGTGATAGCGGGGATCGCGGGGATCGCGATCAAGCTCGACTGGGTGCCGTTCTTCCACCCCTTCATCAACCCCTCGCTGGTTCAGTTCGCGGCCGGGCTGTGGACCGACTCGCCGGCGAACCTGCTCGGCCTCTTCCTCGGTACGATCGTGTTCATCAACGTGCTGCTGGCTGTATTCAACTTCCTCCCGATCCCGCCGCTCGACGGTTTCCGCGTCGCGGTCGGCGTGCTGCCGGACGAGCTGTCGCGTCCGCTGGCGCGGCTCGAGCCGTGGGGGTTCGGCATCCTGCTCGTGCTGCTCTTCGCCGTCCCCTTCATGACCAGCGGCGAGATCAATCCGCTGTTCGAGATCACGAGCCCGGCGAGACGGTTCATCATCAGCCTGTTCACCGGCGTCGATCTCGCTTAGTGCTCACCGAAGAAAGCGTAGCTATCCCTTGACAGCACGTCCAACACGTGTTCTAATGGTAGCACGATGCAGCGGTACACCATCAAGCAGTTCAACGAGGACTTCCCGGACGAGGATGCCTGTCTGGTGTACGTCGCTGCGCTCGTGTACCCGACGTTCCCTGAGATTCACTGCCGCACCTGCGGCGAGGTTCTGAAGCACCACCGGCTGAAGGGGCGCAAGGCGTTCTCGTGCCAGCGGTGCGGGACGCACGTCTACCCGCTGGCCGGGACGATCTTCGAGAAGTCCCGCACGCCGCTCAAGTCCTGGTTCTACGCGATGTACCTGATGAGCACGACGCGCATGGGGATCAGCGCGAAGCAGCTAGAGCGCGAGCTAGGCGTCACCTATAAGACCGCGTGGCGCATGTTTACCGAGATTCGCAAGCTTATGCACGAAGACCCCACACTGTCCGGCCAGGTTGAGTTTGACGAGATGTATGTCGGTGGCCGCATAAAGGGCCAGCGTGGTCGGCCCGGGCTAGACAGCCCGAAGACGCCTGTTGTGGGCGGCGTGGAGCGTGGTGGGCGTGCGTTCGCCCGTATCACGAGAGACGCTCGGCTAGCGACGATCATGCCGGTAGTCAGCAGCCATCTGATGAACACCGCGGATACCGTCGTCTACACGGACGAACACGGCGGTTATCAGCCGCTCCGTGGCATGGGTTACCGGCACGAAACGATCAAACAGAGCAGATCAGGACGCTCTTTGGCCAATTCCGAGAGCGTTTGTATGAAGTTAAACGCCCACTGTTTTCGTTTCCGCCCGGTGTCGCCAGGTTCATCGTGTAATCCGTCGTACCAGGTCTGCATCTCATCGAAAATGAGAGCTGTACGCTGATCGCTGAACATGTCCTGAAACAACGATTTGGCTGGGACGACCGTTCCTGCTGCCTCAAACTTCCCACGGTAGTACGGGCCTTTGGGGTGCCGATCAAAGATCACGTCCCAAAGTGTTGGATATTCGTGATCTGAAAGC
>JADFOF010000430.1 GCA_022563015.1 Planctomycetota bacterium | reverse complement strand
GCCGTGAAGGAGTCCGCGCTGCGTGGGCTGGAGATGACGATGGAAGAGGGGCTGAAGCAGGAAACACAGTTCTCGGCCAAGGTGATGGCGAGCGAGGATGCCCGCGAAGGGCCGCTCGCGTTCGCGCAGAAGCGCAAGCCCGAGTACAAGGGCCGCTAGGGAACTAACGCCTCAGGTGGCAGCACGTAGATGCCGTCTGACCTTGAATAGTAGATTCTTCCTTCCCAGACCTCCACGTTGATCTCGCAGTCGGCGATGTCCGTCACCCGTAGAACGGTGTCGAACTCGGGTGCCGCGAACTCGATGAGCTGTAAGATGTCTGGGTTGAAGAGACAGACGAGCAGGCCGTCGGCCAGCGTCGGGTAGCGATCAGCTTCGAGATATGCTACGCCGGCGGGGGCCATGTTGGAGGCAAGTTGCTCGGGACGCCTGCCAACTCTTGTGAACAGGTGGATTGGGTCTGTACCTCCTAGGCCGAGGCAGGATTCGGGCTCCCTAATCCGAAGTGAGCCGGGGACGCCGTAGTCGGAACCAGCACGGATGAGGTTGAGTTCGTCGCAGTTGCCTGGACCGTTATCGGGAGCATAGATCTCGCCGGTCGTCGGGTGAAACGCGAAATCATAGGTATTACGAAGGCCATAGGCGAAGACACGCGGATCGACACCAGGGTCGTTCTCGAACGGATTGCCGGGCGCGGCCGAGCCGTCCTCCTTATTGAGGCGCAGGATCTTGCCGAGCGGGCTGCTGAGATCCGCGGCGACGGCGTCTTCGGTCCGCTCATTGTTGCCGAGGCTTAAGTAGAGGTAGCCGTCCTGGCCGAAATGAAGGTTGCCTCCTACGTGGCCGCAGATCGCCGGGTTGGTGGTCGGAAGGTCCTCGACGATGACCGTGGGTTCGGTGCCCTCTCCGTTCACATCGGTGTAGCGGATCACGCGGGGCTGGCTGCGAACATCATCGCCCGGAATGGGCTGTGTCAGATAGACGTAGATATAGCCGTTCGTTTCGAAGTCGGGATCTACGGCGATACCGAGCAGGCCGCATTCAGGCCCGCCAGGGAATACGTCAACGGCTGCGAAGAGGTCGCTCGTGCCAATCGTTCCGGCCCGGATTGTCTCCAGCCGCGCAACCGAGCCTTCGTCTGTGCGGTAGACGGCCGCGCCGGCGGAGTCGATGACGGAGACGACGATACGGTAGCCGAGCGTGATGACCTCCGTGCAGACCTCACCCGCTTCTCCTAGTCCAAGGCAGGCGTCTGGCCACTCTCGGGCGGTCCACGACACCACATCCATGTCAGCGATGTCCACCCCGGTGACCTGGCCGTAGTCGGCCTTCGCCAGGTCGATCGCCTGCTGAACCTGTGGGTCGGTAGGGGTCTGTCCGGAGGTCGGTCGGGCGATGCGGATCTCGCCCGTGGTGCGCTCCGTGAAGAACAGACGGCCATCGGGGGTGAAGGCAAACGCGACGGGCTGCGACGCCTCGACGAGCAACGTGCCGACGGGAAGCGTGGGTTCGACCTGTGTGCTGGTCGCCGACGCTGTCGGTTCGCCCGTGGAGGGTGGTGTATCCGTGTCCCCGCTACAGGCGAGGCTGACGAGGGCAAGAACCCCGGCGAATAGGGCGGTGGTTACGAGCGCGTGCAGTCGCATCGCCCCTATAGTACTCAACCCGCGCTTGACATATCTAGCTGGCGCTTGCAAGATACGGTAGGCCCGCGCTGGTGGTAGGGATGTTGCCGAAGGGCCGCTAGGGCGTTAGGGCTTCAGGCGGCAGCAGGAAGATGCCGTTCGACTTTGAGTAGTAGATCGTTCCTTCCCAGACCTCGACGTTGATCTGGCAGTCGGCGATGTCTGAGGTTCGCTGTACGCTGTCGAACTCGGGTGGAGCCAACTCCAACAACTGCAGAGTGTTAAGGTTGAAGGAGCAAACGAGCAGGCCCTCGGCTAACGTGGGATACAAGTCTCCGCTTAGGTAGGCGACGCCGGCGGGCGCGATGTTGGAGCCGAACTCCTCGGGAGGCACGCCGGGCCGCGTGAAGAGGTTGATCGGATCAACACCGCCCAGGCCAAGGCACGTGCTGGCGTTGGCCGACGGCAAGGAGTCGGGAACGCCGTAGTCCTGGCCGGCTTTGATCAGGTTCAGCTCATCGCAGTTCCCAGGGCCGTTGTCGGGCGCGTAGATTTCACCCGTCACTGGGTGAAATGCGAAGTCAAACGAGTTTCGCAAGCCATAGGCGTAGACTCGAGGGTCGGCGTTAGCGTCGCTGGCGA
>JADFOF010000079.1 GCA_022563015.1 Planctomycetota bacterium | reverse complement strand
ATATTCAGGGTCCGATGCTGAATCGAAGAATCGTCACACTGCTCGCCCGGGGCGTTCCGGCCGCTGCGCTCGCCGCGACCATCGGGTGCGCTGCGCCCGTGCACCGGCGCGATCACGGCCCGGTGATCGGGTACCAGGGCTCGTCGTACGACGTGGTGCTGCCGGGTCCACGGGCCGCCAAGGCCGACCCCGGCTGGGAATTCGCCCGCAATGACGACCGCCTCGGGCTGCGCACCGCCACGCAGGAGCTGCGCCGCCGGGCCTACCCGACCACCGCCGCCCCCACGCTCGACCGCGCCCGCTCCATCTATCTCTCGCACACCTCGCGTCGGTTCATCTACTTCGGCCGACGGATACGAGCAAACCCGGTCTATCCATGACGCGCATGGTGATAGACCGGGTTGTCGTACCTCGCTGTGTAAGGCTCATTCAATCGTACAACGCGGTGGTGGTCGGCAGATCCACCTTGGTGAGCTGAAGCGTCGTCTCGATGCGAAAGTTCGATTGCGTCCGGTGCCGTTCGGCGAAGAAGAAGTCCAGCGTGTACATCTCGCCGTCCACGAGCCATTCGAGCCGATCCAGCTCGATGGTCTGAGACGTGGCCGCGTGCACCCCGCCCAGGTCGATCACCAGCTTGCCGTCGATAAACACCCAGACGTCGTCGTCGCCGGTGAACTTGAACATCTGTCCGCTCCCGAGGTGGTACTGGAACACGGTGTTCAGTTCAAACGTGAAATGGTAGTTCTTGTTCTCGCCCGCCGAGTTGCCGTACAGCTCTCCGTTGATGGGGAAGAACCCGCCCAGCTGGCGGTATTGTTCGTCGAGCCTGTTGTCGAAGACGTAGACGTTGGTGTTCTGTTGCAAGTGGAAGGTCAGGGCGAGCGAGCGCGAGGCGTTCACCCCGGGAACGTCCTTGAACCACTGGCGGAAGTATTCGGCCGAGTCCATCGCGCCCTCGCCTGCACCCAGCCGCCCTTGCTGGTCGCCGGGGCGTTGCTGGATGTACGGCCTGGGGAAGATGATCGGCCGGCCGCTCCGGTCCTTCCATTGCCTGCCCACCTTCCGTCCGGTGCTCTTGAACATGGGATTGCGATCCTGCCCCAGCTCGTCCTGGACCATTCCCATGTAGAGCCCGAAGCCGCTGCGAGGCCGCCGCTCGAAGTCTATGTGCCCGCCCGGTTCGGAGCGTTCGCGAAAGTCGCGGACCACGCCCACCAGCCTCAGTTCCTCAGGCAGAGATCCCGGATCTCCCCCGGTCGACCATCCGCCGGACACCAGCAGGATGCCCGCCAGCGACGCCAACTGACTGAGTGTTCGTGTCCTCATTCCAAACTCCCTTCACTCCTCAGCCCGCCGCCGGGCCGGATCGCCAAGCCTCCACTCAAAGGGTGCAAATTACTTTCCCGCCGAGCCCTGTCCGCCGCAGAAATTACCCCGCTTGCCACGCCTTGGCACGTTACCCAAGCCGCAAGGCCCGCACGACCGATGTACCATGACGCCCCCGCCCACGGATGGTCGGGTTGGACGCCCCACTGGGAGGGTTCGGCATGGACGCCTTTGTCATCAACGGTGGTCGCCCGCTTCGAGGCCGGGTGCGGATCAACGGGTCCAAGAACGCGGCCCTGCCGCTCATGGCCTCCGCCCTGCTCACCGACGACCCGATAACCCTTCGCGATGTCCCCGACCTGGCGGATATCCGCAACATGACCCGCCTGCTCGCCGAGCTCGGCTGCGAGACGGCGGAGCTGGACGACCCGGGGCTGCCCGACCGGCCGGCCCTCGAGCTGCGCACGCGCCACGAGATCGAGTCTCACGCACGCTACGACCTCGTCCGCACCATGCGGGCCTCCATCTGCGTTCTGGGTCCGCTCCTGGCGCGCCGAGGATCCGCCCGCGTCTCCATGCCCGGCGGGTGCGCCATCGGGCCTCGCCCGGTTGATCTGCATCTCAAGGGGCTCGAAGCGCTGGGCGCGCGCATCACGCTCGACGGCGGCGACATCATCGCGACCGCCCCCGGCGGCCGGCTCACGGGCGCGCCTGTTTTCATGGGCGGGGCGTTCGGCTCGACCGTCCTGGGCACCGCCAACATCATGTCCGCCGCTTCGCTCGCACGCGGGACGACCATCATCGAGGCCGCCGCGTGCGAGCCCGAGATCGTCGACCTCGCCTGCCTGCTGGGCAAAATGGGCGCCCACATCGAGGGCGCGGGCTCGCCGAGGATCATCGTGCACGGCGTGGAGCGACTCACCGGGGCCGACCACACCATCATCCCCGACCGCATCGAGGCCGGTACCTACATGTGCGCCGCAGCCGCGACTCAGGGCGACATCACGATCACCAACTGTCCGCTGGACGCGCTCATGGCGGTCACGACGACGCTGCATGCGATCGGCGTGGTGGTCGAGCCGCTCGAACCGCTTCAGGGCGGCATCGACCCCATGCGCGCCGCCGCCCGCATCACGTGCCCGGGCCCGCTCACGCCCGTCGAGATCACCACCCAGCCGCACCCCGGCTATCCGACCGACCTGCAGGCCCAGCTCATGGCCCTGCTCTGCCGTGCCGGCGGCATCAGCGTCATCACCGAAAAAATCTTCCCCGACCGCTTCCTGCACGTGCCCGAGCTGGCCCGCATGGGCGCACAGCTGTATCGCCGCGGCTCAACAGTCATCGTTCACGGCGTCGATTCGCTCTCGGGCGCGCCGGTCATGGCGTCGGACCTGCGGGCCTCAGCCTCGCTCGTCATCGCCGCCCTGGCCGCCACCGGCACCACCACCATCAACCGCGTCTACCACCTCGACCGGGGCTACGAGCGCATGGAGCACCGCCTGGCGGCGATGGGCGCCAGTATCGAGCGGGTCGCCGAGGAGGAACTGGCGGCGACGGCGTGAGTTGACCTCGCGCGCAGGATTGGGTGTACGAGCCCCGGGCGCGAGCACGGGGTGTTCAACTTGCGGCGCCAAAGGGACTCTCCGCTTGCGCGGAGGGCTCGTACCCGAGCTTATCCCATGTCGCGATTGTCACGCCTCAAGCACTCCCTGCCGGTCGTGCCTCGTTGTCGGAATGGACGCGCACGGTTGGCACGGGCACACAATTCGACGCCGGGTCTGAAGCTGACTCTATTCCTCGTCGAACCCGCGTTTGATCAGGTCGCCGATGGCGGCGACAGCTTTCTCCGCGTCGGGCCCCTCCGCGACGATGGTGAGTTCCGTTCCCTTGGTCGCCGCGAGCATCATGACCTGCATGATCGACTTGCCGTCGACCTCCTGGTCGTCGCGCACGATGGAGACGTCGGACTTGAAGCTGCCGGCGAGATCGACGAGCTCCATGGCGGGGCGTGCGTGCAGCCCCAGCCGATTCACAACCTTCACCGTGATCTCATGCTGCTCGGGCAACGGTCGCTGCTCCACACACGGCGCCGGGCGCCAGGTTTGGCGGGCGCACGCGCAGCGGGCTCCCGTCCGGTCCCGCCGGCTCGCTCAACCGGCCAACTGCTGGCTGTCCGCCTCCTCCAACAGCGACATGACCTCTTCGACGCTGTGTGCCTGGTGGAGGAATCGGCGGAAGGTGTCCTTGCTCAGGTTGCCGAAGATGGCTTCCATGGCCTGGAGGTGCTCCTCGGGCTGGTCCGCGGGGCTCAGCAAAAGAATCACGGAATAGACCGGCTGCTTGTCCAGCGAGGCGAACTCCACGCCGCGCGAGCTCAGCCCGATCGCCGCACGCATCCGGGTCACCGACTCGTGCTTGACGTGCGGGACGGCGACGCCCTTGCCGAAACCCGTCGAACCCTGCTTCTCCCGCGCGAGGATCTTCTTCACGAGCTCGTCGCGGTGCGCCGGCTTGGCGGCCCCGCACGACACCAGCACATCCACAAGCTCCTCGACCACCCCGTCGCGCTCATTGGCCTTGAGCTCGGGGATGACGGCGCCCTGGACCACGATCTCGGTCAGTTTCATCGTCCGGTGATCTCCGTTCGGCTCAGCGTTTGCCGGCCCGCAGCTTGTCCTTGTGGTCCGTCAGCAGCCGAATGCCCTTCTGCACCGCGATGTCGATCGTGCCGTACAGGTCGTCGCCCTTGGCGTGACAAACGAAGTCTTCGTGATGCACGACATCCACGATCAGCTCGACGTCGAACTGGGCATGGTTCCCGTGATCCTCGCGCATCAGCGTCACGCCGATCTGCTGGATGCCCGCGAAATACTTGGTCAACTTCTCCGCCTTCTCCTCCGCGTGGGCCCGGATCGCGTCCGTCACCTCGATTCCTCGTCCGATCACGTCAACTCGCATGGATTCTCCTTACAGCCGGCGCTGGTCCGGACCGCGATCCTTCGCGGGCCCAAAGCCTATCCGACGGGCTCGAGCCGGCCCGTCGCGCAACCGCGCTGACCCAACGGGCAGAGTCTAGTCCGTTTCTGCCGCGGGCGACTCTCCCAGCGCCCTGGGCTCGGTGGCTGCAAGGTGCGCGCCGGGCACCACCTGGCTCTCGGGCACCAGGGCCCCCCCCGTGATGAAGAACCGGATCGCGCTGTCCACCGAGATCGGCAGGTCGATGACCTCGTCCCGCGGCACCGTGATCGTGAACCCGGTAAAGGGCGCCGGCGTCGAGGGCACGAAGATCGAGACGCAGGGTTTGCCGGCTGCCTCGTGGATGATCGCCATCGATGCACCCGTCACCAGCCCGACCGTCCACACCCCCTTGCGCGGGTACTCCACCAGCACCGCCTGCTGGAACGCCACCTGGCGGTCGCCGAGCACAAGGTCCACCAGTTGTTTCACGTGCGGGTAGACCTGCTTGAACCCGGGCACGCGCGAGATGAGCACTTCGAGCTTGCCGTAGACCTTTCGCCCCAGGAACCCGCCCAGCAGCACGCCCGCCAGGTAGATCAGCACGATCGCCACGACCAGGCCCGAGCCGGCCAGGAACCAGTTCTCCTGCCACAGCAGGCGCAGCCTCGTGCCGATGATGGCGGAGTTGACCTGCTTGTCGGACGGATCCTCGCCCAGCGCCTGCCCATCGGGCGTGCCCAGGAAATCGGCGCGCTGCTCGGGCGTCACGTCGTACCAGCCCGGGAGTCTCTTCTCCGGAATCACCGCGGGGATTCCAAGCACGATGCCGGCGCGGATCCCGCGGTTGATCGGCTCACCGATCTTCTGGTACACGAAGATCGTCGCCATCCACATCAGCCAGAGTGTGAGGATGGTCGGCAACAGCACGGTCAGCCCGCGCGCGAAGAAGCGCCTGAAGTCCTTGCGGAAGGTTTTTTCGCGATCGCTCACGGTTCTGCTTGACACCTCCGGCCCGCGTGTGCGGTGCTCGGTCGCGGGATTCTAGCTCGGCGCGACTGAGACGCTGTGCGGGATCGATCGCCCGCTCACTTCTGCGGCAGGTGCGCGACTGGTCGCACACCTCGCCTGCGCCAGACCAGGGGGCTCGATGCCGGCCCGTCGCTTGTCCGGCGAGGCGATGGCGGGCGCGTCGCCTGACCCGATCACCCCCGTCTTCAATGGGCCTAACAGGACTCGAACCTGTGACCTCACCCTTATCAGGGGTGCGCTCTAGCCAGCTGAGCTACAGGCCCGCAAATCTCGCCGTCGCGGTCGCACGATTCGGCGCGGCGATGGTAGGCCAAGGCCGCTGCAAGGACCAGATGACGAGGCACCCGCGAGCGCCGCCGCGCCTGGTTTCAATCCCTACCGACGTCGGCCGTTTCCATTTCGCCCGCTGCGACTTTGGGATCCCACGACCTGACCACCCTCCAGGCGGGTGGTTTCCTCTCCAAGGAGCGCCGCGATCTGTCCGACCAGCACGGGCTCAAGCCGAACGCGCGCATCGCGTTCCGGCTTGAGCGTGACCTGCGCGCTGTCGGTCTCGCAGATCAGATCGAACGGCACGGGCGCCTCCGATCGTTCCGGCGCTCCGTTGGGGGTTGCCGCGGCGTGCTCGCTCAGCACGCCCGCAAGTGATTCGATCGCGTGCGCCTCGGCCCCGTTGAGACGCGCGTCGCGGAGCACGATATGGAGCTTTCCGCCCTTCGTCGGAGTGCAATCAATCGGCAGAAGACAGTTCACGATGATCTGAGGGTCGCCCCGCTTATGATCGACCGTGCCGATGAGAAACTTCGGGCTGTCGTCTTCGAGCAGGTGCGAATAGTCTCTGTAAGTCTCGGAAAAGAGCACCGCCTCGGCTGTGCCCGAGAGATCCTCGATCGTGACGATCGCCATCTTCTGCCCCGCGCTGCGGCCGTTGCGAGAGACGATCGTGCGGGTGCTCGCGACGATGACGCCCACGATCACCTCGGCGCCCTGCCTGAGGTGTGCGAGCGAGGCGCACGTCTCTTTCGTGAACGTTCGCACCCATGGCATCCACTGCTCGAGCGGATGGCCGGTCACATAGAACCCGAGCGTGCCGAGTTCCTGCCTGAGCATCTCGGAGTCGGACCACGGGTCCATACGCACGAGATGGCCCTCGCATTGCTCCGCCTGGGCCGCGTCGCCGCCGCCGAAGAGGAAGTTCTGCCCGGCCGCCCGGTCGGACGCAGCCTGTTGGCTCGCCGCGACGGCTTTGTCGATGGTCGCGGTCATGGCCGCTCGCTGCTCGCGCCCGTGCACCGGGTCGAACGCGCCGCACTTGATCAATGCCTCGATCGTCGCCTTGTTCACGATGCTGGACGGCACGCGCTCGCAGAAATCAAACAGAGAGGTGTAAGGCCTCGACACCGGCGCGGTGTCGCCCTGATCCGCCGGCGTGGTTTCGACCTCGGCGGCCGGGGCGGTCGGATCCGTCGGGGTCTTCTCCAGGCGCGAGGCGCGCTCGTCGATGATGGCCTCGATGGCCTTGGCGCCCGCGCCCTTCACCGCCTTGAGCCCGAAGCGGATGTGCCCGTGCGCAGCCGTGGGAGGCTCCCCTTCATCGAAGACGACCGCGAAATCCGCCTGCGACAGATTGATGTCGGGCGGGCGGATCTCGATGCCGTGGTCGGCCAGCTCGTCCGAGCCGGGCACGTGCACGCGCGTGCGCCGAGTGTCTTCGACGTACGGGATCCAGTCGCTGATCTTCTGCGCCTGGGACTCGAAGCTCAGGAACGCCGCCATGTACTGCTTGGGAAAGTACCGCTTGAGGTACGCGGTCTTGTACGCGACGATGGCGTACCCGGTCGAGTGGCTCTTGTTGAAGCCGTACCCCGCGAACTTCAGGATGAGATCGAACAGCTCCTCGGCCTTGTCCCTGGGCAGCCCCTTGCTCTCGGCGCCCTGGACGAACTTCGGCCGGCTCGCGTCGATGACGGTGTGCTTCTTCTTGCTGATCGCCTTGATGAGCGTGTAGGCGGCGCGGAGCGGGATGTCGCCCAGCTCGTGCACGATCCGCATCACCTGCTCCTGGTAGACCATCACGCCGTACGTCTCGGCTGTGAACCTGTCCACGATCGGGTGCACCTTGGGAACCCGGTCCTGCCCGAGCTTGCGCCGGGTGAAGTCGGGGATGAGGTCCATGGGTCCGGGGCGGAACAGCGCGTTGGCAGCGATGAGGTCTTCGATCCGATCGGGCTTCATCTCGACCAGCAGCCGCCGCATCCCGCCGGACTCGAACTGGAACACGCCCGTCGTGTCGCCCCGCCGGAACAGCTCGAAGACCCGCTGGTCGTCGAAGTCGAGCCGTTCGAGATCGAGCGGGTGTGCGGCTTGGTGGGTCGGCGCGTCCTGGACCGCCTCGAACTCGTCGCCCCGTCCCACGGCGCGGTAGATCTCCTGCTCCGGGAGCGTCTGCGTGATGAGCGCCCTGCACCGCTCGATCGTCGAGAGTGTCCTGAGACCGAGGAAGTCCATCTTCAACAGCCCCATCCGCTCGCACGTCGGGCCGTCCCATTGCGTCACGATCTCGTGCTCGCCCGCGTTGGACTGCTTGTAGAGCGGGACGATCTCGCACAGCGGGCGCGTGGCGACGATGACGCCCGCAGCGTGGACCGAGCTGTGCCTGGCCTGACCCTCGATCACGCGCGAGTTGTCGATGAGCTGCCGGATGGTGCCGGCGTCCACATGCCGCTCCGTCGAAATATCTTTGTTCACCCGGTCGAGCGCCGCGGGCTTGCCGTCGTAGAGGCTCTTGAAGTCCGGCTCCTGCGCCAGCGCGCTGTCGAGCGTGATCCCCAACTGCTCGGGGATCATCTTGGCGATGCGGTCGGCGATGGGAAGCGCGATGTCGAGCACGCGCGCGACATCGCGGATGGCGGCCCGGGCCTTGAGCGTGCCGAACGTGATGATCTGCGCCACGTGCCCGTACTTCCGGCGCACATAGTCGATGACCTCTCCCCGGCCGTCCTGGCACAGGTCGATGTCGATGTCGGGGTACTCGGATCGATCGGGGTCGGTGAACCGCTCGAAGAGCAGCCCGTACCGAACCGGGCACGCGTTGGACAGCCCGAGCACGAACCCGACCATCGTCCCGACGCCCGACCCGCGCGCCAGCGCCGGGATGCCGCGCATACGACCCCAGTTCACGAAGTCCCAGACGATCAGGAAGTACGCGCTGATGAGCTTGTCGGCCAGAATGCCCAGCTCGCGTTCGAGGCGCGCCCACTTTTCGGCGTTGCCGGGCGCGTCGCGGTCGAGAATGCCCGGGCCGTAACGCCACACCATCCCCGCCTCGGACATCATCCGAAGAGCCAGGTCGCAGTCGAGTTTGAGCTGCTCCGGGTCGAGTGTGTCCCGTGTTGAATCGAACGGCTCCAGCGTGAACTTCGCGCAGAAGTCCTTGTACCAGGCGTTGAGGTCGCCGGCGTAGGCCTCGTCGTCGTGCTTGGGCAGATCAGCCTCGTCGGGGATCTGCACGCGCACCACCGGCGTGTGGCTCGCGCCCAGCGCCAGCTCCACATTGCACCGCTTGGCAATCCGCACGGTGTTGTCCAGCGCCTCTCGCCCGGGATCGCCCGGCTTGGAGCCGAACTGCGACTCGAACAGCTCGCACATCTGCTCGGGGCTCTTGACGTACAGCTCGGGTGTGTAGTGAAGACGGTCGGGATCGCTCTTGACTTTGCCCATCGAGATGCAGATGAGCGTGTCGTGGGCGTCGTGGTCTTCTTGTCTGAGAAAGTGCGCGTCGTTGTCGCACACCAGCGGCAGGTCCAGCTCGCCCGCCAGCCGGATCAGGTGCCCGTTGATCGCGTTCTGCTCCGCGACGTGCGACTGGAGCTCGACGAAAAAGCGGGGCCCCGTGCCCTCGTCGGCGAAGGTCCGGGCGTGCCACCGCGCCGCCTCGACTGCCTTGTCCCAATGTGAGCGGTCGTTGGAGCGGTTGAACGACGCGAGGTGCTCGCCGAGTTCTGAGCCGAGGTGCCCGCTGATGGCGATGAGCCCGCTGCCGTGCGATTCGAGCAGCCCGCGATCGATGCGAGGCTTGTAGTAGAACCCGGTGAGGTACGCCTCGGAGCACAGGTACAGCAGGTTGGTCCAGCCGGTGTTGTTCTCGGCCAGCAGAACGAGGTGGTAGCCCCCGTCGGCGACGCCGGTGTGCGTGCGGTCGTGACGATCGCCGGGCGCGACGTAAGCCTCGACGCCCAGGATCGGCTTGATCCCTGCTTTCTTGCACGCGAGGTAGAAGGCGACAGCCCCGAACAGATTGCCGTGGTCGGTGATGGCCACCGCGTCCATGCCCAGCTCTTTCACGCGGGCCACCAGCCGATCGATGCGGTTGCCGCCGTCCAGCAGCGAGTACTCGGTGTGAAGGTGCAGGTGGGCGAAGCGGGGGGAGGGTGCGTCGTCTTTATCCACAATATGTTGGGGGTAATCTGTCATAAGACCCCTGATGGTGGGTAATCCAGGCCTGTCAGGGCCGAATGGGGATCGTACCCACGTGTGACAAGGTACGCCAGCTTGTGCCGCAGGCCGGGCAGACGACAGCCTGTCCACAATGACCGAAAGCGTTTTGGCGGTCTCCCTAAGATCAAGGCATGACGACGTGGCGGACAATCTGGAACACACGGGCCCAGCGGGTCGCCGGGTCGGTCCGGTCGGTCGAGTTCTCGGGGATGCCCCTGCGGACGCGGGTGACAGCGACACTGATGCTCATGGTGATCGTCCTGCTGCTGTTCGGGCTGGTCGTGGTGGGCCTGATCGTCGCTGTGCCGCTGATCGTGATCGGTGTCCTGACCGCCGGGATCCGGCGTCTCCAGGCTGCGATCCGGCCGAGGCGCGCCGCCATGGAAGGACGCGAGAACGTGCGGGTGATCGTCCGGCGGGACTAGATCGTTCGGCGGGATTGGGCCTGAGCGATCACTCCTCGAACCCTCTGGCGGGGAACTCTGGTTCCTCACCCGTGAGCACGCGCCAGACGTCCCTGACGACCCAGCTCATACCGGTCTTGGCCGTGACCGTGCCCGCAGCCAGGTGGGGAAAGAGCGTGGCGTTGGGGATGCCCCAGAGCGGATAGTCCGCCGTGATCGGCTCGCACGGGTCGTGCACGTCCAGCAGGGCGCGAGCCTGCGGGTGTGCCCGGAGAAAGTCGGCCAGGGCATCCGGATCGATCACGAAACCTCGGCTGGTGTTGACCAGCAGCACGGACTTGTTGAGCCCGGCGAGCCTCGCCGTGTCCAGAAAGTGCCGGTTGCCGGGGCGCGAGTCGATA
>JADFOF010000429.1 GCA_022563015.1 Planctomycetota bacterium | reverse complement strand
ATGAACACAGATAGGAGGAAGAGGTCAGGTATCTTCTTGCTCGTTACTTGAACAAAGGCTCCCCCCTATTTCTCGCTATCACTTGATTCCCATCTCCGCTAGATTCTTACGATGGGCAGCCTTGACTGCCTTCTTAAAGCTCTTGCGATCATCGAGTATTGTTGGCAGAATGATGTCTTCGATGTCGGCAACCAGCGCATCGACAACATCCCGCCCATCCTTGGTGACAAGCTCCCGCTTGTCGAGCCTTTCATCGAAGCGTAGCAGGGCATCCTCGGCGCGACCTAGATGCTCAAGTAGTTCGTTATGGCCGATGTGATGCTTGCCATACTCGTAGATTGGACAACCCAGGTGCGTTCCACGAACGATCAGACCGATACGAATCGGCGATCGCTCGTAATGCCCATTCTCGAACGGTCCACTTGAGCTAACGGCATTGTACTCAGTATCAAAATGGAAGCCGTGCGGATTGAGGATCGGGTCAAGGCGCGCGACGATCTCCTGTAGGGTTTCATGCGGTTCCCGAAGGTACTCAGATGAGCCGGTCATTTCGCCACCTACCCGTCGTCCCCGGCAGTCGTCGATTGTCCGCTTAGTGCTTGGGTTCGTCAATTCTACGGCAAATGAATTACGCGTGGCCGATGCGGTGCGTGCGCGGGAGCTGATGGCGGGGATGCTGAGTGCAGAGGGTTAGTTGCCTATGGCGGTCCGACCGCCCTACAAGTCCAGCCGCTTCCGGGGGGCTGAGCGAGCTGCAATGGCGAAGTCTCCGCACCGACATCCGCCAGTTCGTGCTAAGCACGCGGCCTGAAGAAGCGCAGCTTTGGATCGTCCGGGTCCGTGCGTGGCACCACCACCACCCGTGTGCGGCTGCTCGGCGTCAGTCCGAACTCGACAAGGAACTCGTGCATCTGTTTGGCTGCAATGGTGGCGACCTTGAGGTATGGGTTCAGCATCAGCCCGCCATCCGGGGCCTTGACCACGGTGCCCGATAGTTTGATCGCCCGGCGAGCCTCGATCCAGTCGCCCCAGGCTTGGCAGTAGGCAGCCAAGGCAGCGCGGTCCAGCTCGGTCAGCAGGCCGAGTCGCATAAGTTTCGGCGCGATCGTTCGCCATTCGTGCTTCGCCGCCTCGGTCAGATGGATCGGGCATGTGGGCGGCGATGGCTCGGGCTGAGGCTCGATCCTGCCTGCAATCCGTCGGCTACCGCGAGCGAGCTTGAGCACGGTCGGCACTGGTTTGGGGCCGCGCTTCATGCCGACACCGCCTCTTCTGTCACCATATCCGCAAACCGCGCCCCGTCCGATTCGCGCACGGGCGATTCGTCCGTGAAGTTCATGTACCGCTGGAGGATCACGTCCACGTACTTCGGCTCGATCTCGATTCCGTAGCAGGTGCGGCCAAGCTGCTCGGCGGCGATGAGGGTGGTGCCGGAGCCGAGGAAGGGGTCAAGAACACTCTGGTGGATGGTGCTGCTGTTTGCTATGGCGCGAGCTACAAGCTCGACAGGTTTCATTGTCGGGTGTTCAGGCGATCGCTTTGGCCTCGCAAATTCCCAGACGTCGTCCTGCTTTCGATCCGCACGGAAACTCGACGAGGTACTCCAGCCATACCAGATAGGTTCATATCGACGGTGGTATTTGCTCCGCCCGAGTACGAAGATGTCCTTGACCCAGATGATCGTTGCTGACCAATGGAATCCCGCATCGCGGAGCGTCTTGTCGAGCAGCGGCCATCGTTCAGATCCAAGCACGCAGTACACGTCACCCTCGACGAACTTCGCGAGCGCTGCAGCAAATGCCGTGAGCATGCGGCCGAACTCTGCCTCTGACAAGGAATCGTTCACCAACCCTGGCCGCTGCCGATGCCGGGGGTTCTTGTCGGTGCCGATCCCCACATTCCACGGCGGGTCCGTGAATGCCATATCTGGTTGCACGTCGCCCAACAGCGCGGCCACCGTGGCCTGGTCCGTCGAATCCCCGCACATTACCCTATGCCGACCACAGGCCCACACGTCGCCAACCCGGGCGACACACGGCCCATCCTGCGGATCAGGCGGCACGTCCTCGACGACTTCACTTCCAGCGGCCCCCGATTCGCCCAGCGTCGCCGCCACGAGATCCGCCAGCTCCGGCACCTCGAAGTCGATCCTGCCAGCCAGGACCGAGAGCGCCTCGAGGTCCACCTCGGCCATGGCCGCGATCGGGTCGAATGTCGCCAGCAGCTTGTCGGCCTCGGCCGCGGTCACGTCCAGCACCAGGACCGGCACCCTCTGGTCCG
>JADFOF010000428.1 GCA_022563015.1 Planctomycetota bacterium | reverse complement strand
GGCGAAGGCGTGGGAGTCGGCGGAGCTGTTCTTTCGCCGGTTTATGGAACTCGAGCCGGAGAACTCAGTCGGTCCCAGCCACCTCGCGCGGACCTTGACGATGCAGGACCGATACGATGAGGCCATCGAGATGTTCCGACAGGCGATCGAGTTGAAGCCGGACAACAGCTTCGAGCATCGCCAGTTGGGTAACCTGCTCGCCGTGCAGGGCGAGTTGTTGGGGGCGGCTCGGGCCTATGATCGTGCCATTCAAAACAACCAGGAGGATTTCGCATCGCTGTTCAACCTGGGCAAGCTGCTGATTTCGCGCGGGCGCCCGCGCGACGCGTTGGTCCGCCTGGAACAGGCGTGCCGGATTGCCCCATCGCACGGGACGATTCACGCGCACCGTGGGAGGGCGCTGCGCCTTGATGGTCGGTCGGACGAAGCCCTCGAGGCGTTGGAGCGTGACCGGGCGGGTCTCGCGCCCGCCGCGCGGAAACTACTGGCCCATCAAGACGAGTTTGGCGAGCATGCGGTCCTTGGACCGCTCAGTGATTATCTGCGGCCCCCCGCCGGGGACGCGGAAGTTGCGGAGCGGTTGCTGTCCGATTGGCTCAACGCCGTGTTGGTCAGCGACGAGGAGACGGTTGCGCGTGTGCGGCAGTGGCACGCCGAACAAAAGCCCGGTCCCCTGCTGTTGCTCCCGCTGGATCCCGGCCCCACTGACCTGGGGCGGGGAACGGACGGAAACCCGCAGTTCGAGGTCGCTGATCCGGCGCAGGCATGGGCCCGAGCCCTGTTGGCCGACGCCACCGCGATGGACCAATCGGGCCACGCCATCCGCCGGGCCAACGGCGCGGTCTTCCTCGCTGGATCCGAGGAAGCCGGGGGCCCGTTGAGCCGCCGTGCGGAACTCGAGCGGCTCGGCGGCGAGTTAGATCATGCCGAGCGCGAGGTCGCCCGACTCGAGCAGGGCACCGCCGAAGCCGCACACGGCATCGGCACCGCAGAGCACGACCTCGCGAAGGCGGTGCGGTCTGCCGATGACAGCCGGCAAGCCCTACACGAAACCCGGGGGGCCCACGGCGATGCCGAGCGGGAGATGCAACGGGTGAAGCGAGAGTTGAGCGAGGCTAGCGATGCGCACGGTCGAACCCAACAACATCTGTCCGAGCGATCCGCGCGGCTGGAGGTCGTTCGTAGGGAACTGCGTACACTTCACAGCACCCGTGCGCAAGCCGAGGCCGAACTCGACCAGCAACGATCGTTCCTCAAGAGCCTCGAAACCGAACAAGAGACGGCGCGAGAAAACAGGGTGCATTGGCAGGTCGAAGAAGCGCAGGTATCGGTGAGGGAAGAAGCGGCCGGCCAACGCGAGGCGAGAGCCGAAAAATCCCTACACACAGCGCAGGAAGAAAAAGAATCCCTGCGCCACGAAATAGCGGATATCGTGGAATCGACCTCAGGGTCGGAGGCCGACCGGGCGCGCTGGACCGACCAACTCGCCGAACGCAACGCCGAGGTGGCCGAACTGGAAACCACCGCGTCCGAGGCCGAACAGGCAGTCATCGCCGCGGAGCACGCGACGACGGCGGGTGACGAGACCGTGGCCCAATCCAGGAACACCGTCCAAGAACTCGGTGAGGAGCTGCACCGCATCGAACTCGTCCAAACCGAAATCGCCGGGCGACGCACCGCGTTGGTGCAGCGAATAGAGGCCGAGTGGCGCCGACCCCTCGCGGATCTCCTGGAAGACGCCCCAGAAGTTGAAGGAGACGAAGACGCCCTGCGGGAAGAAGCCGAGCGTATCGCCGAGACGCTGCAAACGGCGGGGCCGGTCAACCCTCTGGCAGAACAGGAGCACGAGGAAGAAAGCAAGCGACTCGAGTTTCTGGAAACGCAGCGCAGCGACTTGGTCGATGCCCGAGCCTCGCTGCTCCAGGCCCTCAAAGAGATCGACGACACCGCGTGCGCCATGTTCACTGAGACGTTTGACGCGATCCGTGAGAACTTCAAAACGGTTTTCTTGATACTGTTCGAGGTCGGCGAATGCGACGTCAGACTGGTCGACGAGAACGACCCGCTGAACAGCGAGATCGAAATCCGCGCCGCCCCCCGGGGCAAGCGGACACAACGCATCCACCTGCTGTCGTCGGGGGAGCGGGCCCTGGTGGCGATTTCGCTTCTGTTTGCCATCTATCTCATCAAGCCCAGTCCGTTTTGCCTGCTCGACGAGGTGGACGCACCGCTGGACGACGCCAACGTCCAGCGTTTCCTGCGACTACTCACCGAATTCAAGTCG
>JADFOF010000427.1 GCA_022563015.1 Planctomycetota bacterium | reverse complement strand
GTCATCGCTCAGTGCTGCGGCGTCCATGGCCGGCGAGAGCCACACCGCCAGGGCGACGCCCGCCAGCACCACGCCTCCCGTCGCCGCCAGGCGTCCCCAGGTCTCGTTGTCGTTGAGCGACCCGACGATAAGCCGGGTGGCTGCGCTGCCGCCGTCGGGCAGAAGCGCCGCCACCAGTTGCGTGCCCGCGCCGCACATGATGCTGATGATGACGCCCACGAGGATGAGCGAGATCGGTTCGACAAACCCGCGGCGCTGACTCAGCGCGTACACGACCGCCAGCGCGACCAGCGAGCCGAGGACCGCCGCCCCGGAATGCGCGTGCATCGGCGACGTGGCGCGCGCGATTCCCGTCCCGGCTTGATACGCCAGCCAGACCGCCACCATCACGGCCAGCCCCGCGCCCGAGGCCAGGCCGAGCAGGTCCGGCGACGCGAGCGGGTTGCGCAGCAGCGACTGGAGCATCACGCCCGCCACCGCCAGCGCCACGCCCACCACCGCGCCGGCGACCACGCGCTGCCCACGGAGCTCCCAGATCTGGGCGCTCTCGGGAAGCGTCAGCCCACCGCCCCCCAGCAAGAGGCGCAGCCACACCGCTAACCCCACCACCAGCGCCAGCATCACCAGGACTGTCCAAGGCCGAAGAGACATGCGTGAGAGCGTACGGCCCGGCGAGGATCCGCGCGGCTGGCTCCCCGCTATGATCCCGCCCGATTCGTCGTTGGCAGACCCCCTCCGCCTCGCGGACTCGGCACCTCCCCCGCACGCGGGGGAGGGAGCCAATGCCGCCCCGCTCCCTCGCCCGCCTTGCCGCCTTATCCGTTCCGCTGCCTTATCCGCCCCGCCGCACGGCCGTTGACACGAAGGCATCACGAAGTGAACACCATCCGCTGCAAGCTCATCACCCCCAGCGACTGCATCCTCGACGAAGAGATCACCGAGGCGGTCATCCCGGCGTGGGACGGGCTGTTCGGCGTCCTGCCCGGGCGTGCGGCGATCGTCGCCAAGCTCGGCCTGGGCGAACTGACGCTCGATTTCCCGGATCAACAAGGCGGGCGCGGGGCCAGACGCTCGTATCTCATCGAGGACGGCTTCGTGCAGATGATCGACAACCGTCTGACGATCCTGGCCAGGCGGGCGATCCCGGCGGAGGAGCTCTCCGAGACCGACGCGAAGGCCGAGCTTGCCGAGGCGTATGCGCGCAGGATCCCGGAGAGCGCCTCGGATCGGGTCACGCAGCTCGAGCAGGTCACCCTCGACCGCCGCCGCGCCCAGCTCAAGCTCGACATGGCCGCCAAGTCGCGCAAAGCCGGCATCTGACAGGTACGTCGGATCTCCGAGCCGACTCTTTGAACGCAAAGAGCGCGGAGTGTGACGCGAAGGTCGCGGAGGGGGGCAGGTCGGCTCTCCGAGGTGGGTTAGCTCTCCGAGCTGACATTCCGGATTTCAACGCGAAGCTCACGAAGAACGCGAAGAGGTAGGTCGGATCTCCGAGCCGACTCTTTGAACGCAGAGAGCGCGGAGTGTGACGCGGAGGACGCCAAGAACGCGAAGGGGTGGGGGCGGGGGAAGGGGCGGGGGCGTGTGTGGATTGAGTGCCGCTGGCGGCTTGCCCGGCAGTGCCACCCGCCACTGAGGGAGGTGACACGCAATCTCGTCCGACAACCGCACTCGAATCAGAGATTCCCAGCCGTGGCGGGTTGACAAAGCACGTCTGAGCGGCTATAGTCCTAGAGCGAAGGTGTCCTGTCGAGCGCCGACTAGAGGTCGGAGCCAAATCGAAGAGTGCGAACCCTTCTCGATAGAAACCCTCGCACAAAACGGAGTCCGCCCCACGACGCGCATCACGTTGTGTCTTGAGGTGGATTTGCGCGGACCTCCTTGAGTGGAGTTCTTGCGTGTTGAGACGCGAGCACCGTGTTCGCATCATTTACCCCGTCGGCCCGGCTTGATGCCGGACCAAAAGATTGGAGATGTCAGATGATTGACGAACGTTTCACGATTGTCCAAGAAGAGCGCTTCATCGAAGCAACACGGGACAGCGGCTACAAATCCACAGCCAGCGCCATCTCGGAACTTGCCGACAACGCGTTCCAGGCTGGAGCGAACGAGTTCATCGTCCACTTCAGAAGTGAGGAGAAGGCCTACACCGGTCGCGGACCACGCCCCCAGCCTGTCATTGAGGAGCTCATTTGTGTCGATGACGGATCGGGTATGACACCGGAGGTGCTCCGAACGGCGCTGCGGTTCGGAGGAACAAGTCGGTTCGACGACCGCACTGGGCTTGGGCGGTTCGGTATG
>JADFOF010000426.1 GCA_022563015.1 Planctomycetota bacterium | reverse complement strand
ACGGACACGGCTACCCCGACGCCGACGAACACGGCGACTCCGACTGCGACGGACACGGCGACTCCGACGCCGACCGACACCACCACTGCGCCGACAGATACGGCTACCCCTACGCCGACAGGCACTGCGGATGAGCCGCCGCGCGTGCGGAAACTCGATATCGACCAGCCGGGCCGGAACGGCAGCGACCCTCCCGGCGACAGCCTCTCCAATCTGTTCCTCACGGGCCAGGGCAAGAAGCTGGACCCAATCAACTGCAAATCTTCTACCGACGTGACGATCTACGAGGAAGTGATCGACCGGCCGGTTGTTGGCGCCAACGTTAAGGGGGATCTCCAGGAACTCGCTGCATTTCAGTTCACAGTACACTTCGACGATAAGCTAGTCTGCGTGAACATCGCGCCGGGCACCGCCGCAGAGAATATGTTCTGCATCATCCAGGACAAGAATTCATCAGATTTGAAGGGCTCGGCGAGCATCGCCTGTGTTACCAAGAAGGGCGAACCGTTCCCGGACACGAACACAGCCATCGGGCGGCAACTGGCGGTGATCACGGTTCGCCCGCAACCGGAGCTGTATTCACAGATCATCGCCAGCCAGGACAACGGCATCACTGCGCAGCTACTGAACCAGGGGTGTCAGCTCGCTGACCAGGACGGACATACTATTCCAATCTGGTCCTGCGAGGACGCGGACCTGACAGTGCGCTACCTGGAGGGTGACGTGAACGCCGACTGCTCAGTTGACGACATCGACGAGCAGATCATGACCATGGTCTACGGAGCGAAGAAAGGCAACCTGCTCTACAACCGGCGGTTCGATCTGCAGCCTAAGGGTGGTGACGGCAAAATCGACATCAAGGACTTCCAGTACGTGATCGGTCGCCAGGGCAGCACCTGTGATGACCCAAACCCTGCGCAGCCGCCCGCCAACCCGAAGGGCATCCCCTGTACGGTCTGTGCTACCCCTGCCCCGACGCCCACCACGAGCACTCCGGTCCCCACCAAAACGCCGGTGCCCGTCACGAGCACGCCGATACCTACCGATACGCCGATGCCCATGCCGACTCCCACGGCGCCCCCGGCCACGCCACCCCCCCCTACGAGACCATCACCCCGACCGCCACGCCGGCCGAACCCTCCATAGACTTATCGATCGGTATTCCTGGGATCTGTGACACGCTGAGCGGTGATGATAGGTGCGATTTCGCTGCGGATGCCTCCTTCACCTTGGACATCGACGTCGCCGACGTGCAGGCGATATCCGTGCTGGCAAGCGGATACAGCGGCGTGCAGATGGTGATCTCCTGGGAGGGGGCGGTGGAAGGCCCCAAGCTCGACAACGTCAATCTGCTCACCAACACCAGCACAGATACGAACTGCGTCATTCGTATCGCACAGATAGAGCCTGGAGCACGCATCGACCACGCGTCCGTAGCTTGTAACCAGCTCTTCACGCCTCTCAGTATGGGAACGTCCGGATTTAAGAACGCCAACCTGGGGCAAGCGGAGTTCGACTGCGTGGGCTCGGGCGTGGGTACCATCACCCTGCTGCACAGTGCGGCGACGGGCGACAGCTTCGTGACCGACCTCAGCCTGCAGCCACACGATGAGAAGGGCCCGAACGAGGTGCTCACGATCAACTGCGGGAACTCGGACCTGGACAGCGACGGTTGCGCCGACATCGCAGAGCTGCAGACGGCGCCTGGGAGTCAGACGACAGGCGGCTTGCGTGACCCCGCGAAATTCTGGGACTTCCTGGATCAGTGGGTTGGCCAGGAGAAGGACCGGCGCGTGAACATCATCGACATCGGCGCCATTGCGCAACGATTCGGCTCCACCGGCGACCCCAGCGGCGACCCGCTGGACCCGCCGCAGGAGTTCACGGGCTATCACGTGAGCGCAGACCGCTCATCTCCGGACCCCGACGCCAACCTCTGGAACGCCGGCCCCCCGAATGGCAACATCAACCTCATCGAGATCGGGCTGGCCATCGTCCAGTTCGGGCACAGTTGCGCGTAAATGTGGTCGCTTGTCGCTAGTCCCTAGTCGCTAGCGATCTCCGACCCACGACCCCCTCACCCCCAGCCCCTCTCCCGCAAGCGGGCGAGGGGAGGCTGCTGAGCGCGGCCAGGCTGAAGCCTGGCCTTCGGGTGGGTGGCTGGACTGGGGTTTATCTCGAGGGGCTAGATTCCTTCCGCCTGCGGCGGACAGGCGGCTGCGCTCGGAATGACATGGGGGGTGGGCGGCTGGCGTGTGCGGCCCCACAGGCCGCCGGCTTGACGCTTCGAGTCCCTACGGGTAGAATCCTGCTGCA
>JADFOF010000425.1 GCA_022563015.1 Planctomycetota bacterium | reverse complement strand
GACATGAACGGCGGGCTGGCGGTGCTGGCCGACGTCACCAAGCAGCAGGTGTACGGGCTGGCGCGGTGGATGAACGAGCATCACGAGGCGTGCGGCTTCGCCTCGCCGCCGATCCCGCAGCGCACGATCGACAAGCCGCCCAGCGCCGAGCTCGCCCCGGACCAGCTGGACCAGGACACGCTGCCGCCGTACAACATTCTTGACGAGATCATCCGCCGGCGCGTGGAGCTCAGGCAGTCGCCCGCGACCATCGCCGGCGAGACCGGGTTCGAGCGCGAGACCATCGACCGCGTGGCGGGCATGATCCGCACCAACGAGTACAAGCGGCGTCAGATGACCACGGGGCTGAAGATCACGTCGGTGGCGTTCGGGTTCGGGCGGCGCATGCCGATTGCCCAAGGCTGGCGCGGGGATTGACCGCGTTCAGTTGTGTGCAGGACGCCGAGTCTGAGTCCGCGAAGGCTCGGATGTCTTCCGTCGAATCGCGTGATCCGAGCCTTCGCCCGCGGCGGGCTCAGACTCGGCGTCGGTTTCAGACTCGGCGTCCGGCACCGGCTGCGCTTCGTCCGGCGCGACCCACGCCCGTCGCTGATCGCCCGTCGGGATCGATCGGCCGCACTCCGGGCACGTGTCGCCGGTGAGCCCGTGCAGCAGGTAGCCGCAGTCGCAGCGGGGCTCCTGGAAGCGGACGGAGATTTTGAGCCCACACCCCTGGCAGCGCCGGGTCTTGTTGGCGGCGATCACCAAGGCGCGGGCGCAGCGCGGGCAGGTGAGCGAGACGGGCACCACGCCGGTCAGGGTGGCATCGCCCTCGGCGTCACGGTCCAGCCCTTCGAGCCGGGCCAGCAGGGGCGTGGCGATCGTGCCCAGCGATCCGACGATCGCGATGGCGCCGACGACCCGCCCGAGGGATTCGTTGATCAGCCAGTACCAGTCCCAGAAGGCCAGGATCGCCCACAGCGCCACGACCGCGGCGCAGGCGATCGTCCCGAACCGGACCAGTTTGCCCCACGACCGCTTGACGCGCACGAGCATGAGCAGGACGCCGTGCATGACGAACACACCCAGTACGTTCGCGCTGGCTGAGACCTGGGGCAGCGGGTCCAGAGCGCCAAACCTGACCAGGTGCTGGGACCAGACCAGCACGAGCCATCCGCACAGGCTCAGCGCCAGCAGGCCCGCGCCGACCCAGGCTGCCGCTGCGAGCGTGCGACGGCCGATCACGAACGCACACACCAGCCCGACCAGGCTGTAGATCGTCAGGAGAAACGACGTCGCGAGCAGTTCTTCCTCGTACGGAACCTGCATGAGCAGGGCGGTGACGCCGAGCGCACCCGTGACCGCCAGCGACGCGACGAAGAACCTGAGCAGCATCCGGCGGGCTTGCATGAGCGCTCCACGTGTGTGTCGGCCGCCCCACTATGCCGGCACGGCGACGGGGACGGTCGGGCCGATCAGGAACTCCCGCCTCGCATCCGCTCGAGGCTCTCGGGGAAGGGGTAGCTGGGGAAGACGCCGACGTTTGCGAAGCGCCACGCCTGCGGGCTCGGGTAGACGTCGCCGCGATAGCCCGCGTCGTGCATGGTGCGGAGCACGGCCTCGAAGCTGGGCTCGGCGCCCTTGGCGTCAACCAGCCGGTTGGAGCGGGCGCCGAGGAAGCTCACGGTGGCGACGGGGCGGCGTTCGCGCCGGCCGCCGATCATCTTGGCGATGGTCGAGAACCCCGTGGACAGGTCCTTCATCGAGAAATGATCGCGCCCGCGTGGCCGGAGCAGCGCGAGAATCAGCAGGCTGTCCAGGTCGTACTTGAGCACGTACGGCTCGCGGTCTTCCGAGGCGTGCAGGGCGACGGACTCGTGGAACATCCGGGCGTAGGAGGTGACGGCCGGCTCGCTCCATTGGCTGGCGGTCACGAGGCTCACCAGCTGGGCGATGATCCCGTGGCTGTTGTTCTCGTCGTTGACGCCGCACACCATCACGCGGTAGCGGCCGTCGACAAGGTCGCGGAGCATGTCCTGGCCCCACATGATGCGGAGGCGCTCCCCGGGGCGCACCGTGGCGCCCGCGGGCCCGCTGGGCAGCAGGCTCACGCGGTCGGGAAACTGCTCCGAGTCCATCAATTCGTCGGCGCCCTCTTCATAGAGCTGGACATCTGAAGACATTTCGGCGTCTGTCATGGCGTGCCCTCCTGCTCGTTCGTGACCGTGGCGAATCGTATCAGGGATCGAGCCTCGCCGCCGCGTGCCGGGGCCTCGCCCCAGAGAGCTGGCCCAATGCACTATTTTCACCATCGGAACGCTGCTGAAAATAGTGCATG
>JADFOF010000078.1 GCA_022563015.1 Planctomycetota bacterium | reverse complement strand
AACGAGCGATTTCACGTCTTTTCCCCGTTCGTCATGCCCGGCCCGCTCGGGGTGCGGGTTTCCGGGCCGCTCCTGCCGCGGCAGGTCCGGCGAGCAGCCAGGCGAGCCGGGATACGACATCCTCTCGTCTGGATCGCCTGTCCTCCCGCCGCCGCCGCGGTCGATGCGCTAGAACCGGTGGCTGTGATCTACCAGCGAACAGATCGCTACGAGGCGTTCACCGGCGTGGATCAGGACCGGATCCGTGAGGCGGATCGGTTCCTCAAGCAGCGGGCCGACCTGACGCTGTTCTGCTCGCGCTCTTTGTTCGAGCTGGAGCGCAACGCGTGCCGACGAGCGCTGCTCGTGGATCACGGCGTCGATTTCGACATGTTCGCCGCGGCCGGGGACGCCGGCGATGACATCCCGGCGGATCTGGCCTCGATCCCGCGACCGCGCGTCGGCTTCATTGGCGGGCTGGACCGTCACACGTTTGACGCGGACCTCTTCGACGCGGTGGCCGGGCTGCTCCCGGACGTGCGGTTCGTGCTCGTCGGCGCGTGCTCGCTGCCGGACAGCTGGCGGCCGGGTCGAAATGTTCACCTGCTCGGGCAGCGCGCGTACAGCGAGGTGGCGCGCTACATGGCCGGGTGCGACGCCCTGATCATGCCGTGGAACGACAACGAATGGATCAAGGTGTGCAACCCCGTCAAGCTCAAGGAATACCTCGCCGTCGGCCGTCCGATCGTGAGCACGCCTTTCGACGAGCTGGCTCGATACCAGGGGCTGGTGAGAGTCGTTCGAACGCCGGAGCTCTTCGCCCGGGCGATCCGGGACGCCCTCTCCGAGCCGGCGGACACCGCGGCCATGCGAGAGCGCGTCCAACGCGAGACGTGGACGGCCAAGGCGGAGAAGATTTTGGGGGAAATAGTGGGTTTGGGGTTTCAACCGACCGGAGGAGGGTGCATAATACAACGTGCCGCCCCCGGCCGTTCGGCAGGGGCTGCGGTTTAGGGAGAGATATGCGCTCCAGGGCGCTTGTGAGAGATCCTCGGTGGAAGTGAAGACGGCGAGAATACGTGAGGTCGTGCCTGAGGTCGCGCTGTGCGTGCTGCTCGGTGGTGGCATCAGGGCGGCTCCGCTCTCGATCGCCTCCGGCCAGTCCGTGCTGGATCTGAGCGTGTCGCCCGACGCCACCGTCGGCGGTGCCTGGATTCGCACGATCGCGCGCATCTCCTTGCTCAGTCAGCCCCAGAAGATCATGATCGTCCACGGCGGTCCCACGCCAGCGCCGGGTCTGGCCAATGCTGAGGGCGTGAGCATCCTGCGCGACGAGGACGAATATCGCGGCCCGGCGGGCGCCGTCCGAGACGCCGCAGGCGATCAGCCGGATGATTCATATGTTCTTGTGATAGAAGCGGCCTCGTACATGCAGCGGACGATGGATGCGGTTTTCGCATCGCTCACTAGCCGTCAAGCGGATGTTGTCGTGGCGATCAACGCCGATCGTTCGCCCGCCGGTGTCTACCTGATTCGCAGGCGCGTGATCGACCTGATCCCGGTCATCGGATTCATGGACCTCAAGGAGCAATTCCTGTCGCTGGCGGACCAGGCGGGGTACGAGATTGTGGTGTGCGACCTCGGGCCACGTGCGACCAGCCGGATCCGGACCCGTTCTGATCTGCTCGAGGCATCCGCCCTGGCCTGCAGACGAAACGGCACGAACGGGCGTGCGTGCCACGCGATCGTATCCAGGTCGGTGTACGGCGTGCATTGCGTCTGCCCGGGGGCGAGCGTCGCCGACGACGCCATGATCCTCGACTCGATCATCATGCCCGGGGCGCGGGTCGGATCAGGCGCCGTGGTCGCACGCAGCGTGCTCTTTCGCGACGCGGTGGTCGATGCCGGAGAGTCAGTCGTCGAGCGGTGCGTCAGCCGCATCGGCTCGTTCACGGACAGTGACATCGAGTCCCGGAGAGGGGGCGAATCGTGGCGATGATCCACCTGCGACGGTTTCGACCCGTGGACCTGGGTCTCCTGGCGGTGCTGTTCGGGCTGTCGGTCGTGGCGACGATGGGCGCGTGGCGCGACATCGCCGAGCAGGCGCTTCGGGATCAGGAGCAGACGCACATTCTGCTGGCGCTTCCGGTCGCGGTGTGGCTGGGCGTGCTCCGCAGGCGGAGGCTCCACAGTTTTCGCCCCAAGTGGAGCATGGCGGGCCCGCTGGTCATGCTCCTGGGCTGGGCGCTGTCGCTGTACGGTTTTCGCAACGGGTACGATCTGTTCTGGCACGTCGGGGCCATTGGAATCGTCGTCGGGTCGGTCGTGACTGTGCTCGGCGTTCGGTTCGTCAAAGCATTTCTGCCGTCGTTTGCGGCGCTGGTGTTCCTGCTGCCCGTGCCGGGGCGGGTTCGCGGTCCGATTGCCGGCTGGCTTCAGGAGGTGTCGGCGCGCATCGCGGAGTTCGGGCTGGATCTGATCGCGATCCCGGTCACACGGGGTGGCAACGCGCTGAACGTGAACGGCACGGAGGTGCTCATCGCCGAGGCGTGCAACGGGATGCGGATGGTGTCGGCCCTGGCATTGATCGCCTTCGCCTTCGTCTTCTCGGTGCCGATGCGGAACAGCGTGCGGGTGCTCATCCTCGCGCTGAGCCCGCTGGTGGCGCTGATTGTCAACGTGACGCGTCTCATCCCCTCGTCGCTCATGTATGGCTACGCCGAGGCCGACGCCGCCGCGTTGTTCCACGACATCAGTGGGTGGGTGGTGCTCGGGCTGGCGCTTGTCATCCTGTGGGGTTTTTTCGCGCTGCTGCGCTGGCTCGAGGTGCCGATCGCACCGTACACAGTTGCGGAGGTTGGTCAGCGATGAGCATCAATCGGACATCAATCGGCCGCGCCAGTCCGCTGGTGGCGCTGGTCCTGCTCGCGACCATGCTGGTGACCGGTGGCATCGACGTCTACGCGCCCGCCAATGCCGATCGCTATTTTACGCTCGTCGCCGAGCGGATCCGCCAGATTCCGTACCAGATCGGGGCGTGGAACGGCATCGACGAGCCCATGACCGAGCCGGCCCGGGAGCTGCTCAAGCCCAACGAACTGCTGCAGCGCCGATATCACAACCGCGATACGGGCGAGTCGTTTACGCTGCTGTTGATTCACTGCAAGAACACGCGGGACATGGAAGGGCACTATCCGCCCGTGTGTTATCCAAGACACGGGTGGTCGATGGGCCGCACCGATCACCTGGTCCTCAGCGTCGATGGTCAGCAGATCCCCGCCAACCGATACAGCTTCGAGAAGCCGTCCAGGCAGACGCTGGGCATGAACGTGCTGGGGTTCTTCGTGCTGCCCTCGAACGAGCAGCCGTACACGGCCGGCATGGAAGCACTGACCCGGGCCTCCCGGGCCCGATCCGCCGCGGGGATGGGAGCGGCCCAGATCCAGATCATCACGGAGCGATCGATGGCGCAATCGCGACGCGATGAAATTGTGGCGATGGTGCTCGAAGAGATCGGCCCCACACTGAGGCTGATCGCGAGGGGAACTGCAGATGAGTAATGAGATCGTGTCCTATTCTACCGACGAATCACGGCACCACCAGCCGGCCAACCCGCTCCTGCTTCTGCATCGGGCCTTGCGGGGGCGGTATGCGCTGGCGATTGTGCTCGGCGGCGTGCTGGCGGTTCCCTGCTCGATCGCGGGGTACTTCGTGCTGCAGCCGAAATACACAAGTGTGGGCCTGGTGCGGATTCTCGTCTCCCGCCAGCCAAAGCTCGACGTAAGCGAGCTGAACGATCCGCAGCGCGGCCTTGACACGCAAGTGAGCACGCAGGCGGCGATGCTGCGCAGCGAGCGCGTGAAGACGATGGCCGTCAAGGAGCTGCGCGAGGCCGGCTGGCCCGGCGCGACGCGCGGGCTCAGGATGCTCGATCGGGCGCTGACCGTGGCGCCTGTACGCCGGACCGATCTCATCCGGGTCAGCGTGACGCACACAGACGCGGCGCTCGCCAAGGCCGCCGTGAATGCGACCCTGACCGCCTACATCGAGATCCAGGAGGACGAATCGGGCGATCTCACGAAGCGGCAGAAAGAGTTGCTCGACGAGCTGCGCGATGATCTGGAATTAAGACTCGACGCACTGAACAGACATCGCTCATTGATCGAAACGAACTTTGCAACCTCCAATCCGGTGTTCAAGCTCAGCCAGCTCGAGAGCCAGCGGGCGCGGGTCGAGGCGCGCATCCTCAACGACCGTGTCCTGCTCATTCAACTCGGATTCAACCAGGACGCGAACCACGTTCCCGGTGAGATCGATGAGAGCCTGGCCTCTCCGAACGAGGTTCAGGCCGTGCTGCTGGAGGTTCTGGCGGCGTCAGACGGCGTGTTGGTCCACCTGCTGGCAGAGGAGGAGGCGCTTGACATCGCGCTGCAGAGGCTGGTTCGGCGGTTCGGAGAGTCCCATCCCCAGCGTGTCAGACTCGAACGGAACCTGGAGGTGATCGGGTACATCATCGAGGCGCGGGTCAGAAAGTCAGGCACCGTGGAAGGCGGCGTGGTTTCGGGCGTCGGGATTGTCTCAGAAGTTCAGGCCGCGCGCAAGCGGTTAGCCAGCAACAATCACATTCTCGAAGAGTTGGAGTCAAGGCTCGACAGACTCGTCCGGGCCCGAAGCGACCTCGCAGAGACAAGCAGTCAGAGCAAGGAGATTCAACGCAAGCTTGACCGGACGAACCGCAGCCTGGACTCCCTGGCGGTGCGCCAACTACGCTTCGACGACAACATGAGCCGAGCCGAGGTCTTCCAGCTGGGCGGGATGCCGCGCGAGCCCTCGACGGACCGTCGCATCCCCCTGGCCGTGGTCGGTTTTCTTGGGGGTGGCGGACTGGGTGTCGGGCTGGTGGTGCTGCTGGGGCTGTGGAAATCGGGGCTGCGGTACATTGATGAGTTCGAGACCGACCGCGTTGCATTACCGCTGCTCGGATGTCTGCCCGATCTGACCGAGGGTGATGCGACAGCCAGCGATATGGCCGCACTCAGCGTCCACCACATCCGGAGCCTGCTGGAGGTGAACCGGCCGTCAGGCCACGTCTCGATCCTCGTGACGAGTCCCGCGGCTGGCGACGGCAAGACGAGTCTCGCGCTCTCGCTGGCCTCGTCGTTCGCCATCGCGGGCCACAGGACCGTCGTTGTTGATGCCGACCTCATCGGTCGCGGGCTCTCGCAGGAGTTGGGGCTCGAGGATCAGCCGGGCTTGGTCGAGGCGCTCGATGCGACCCAGCTCAACGGCGAGATCCATGCGACCGCGACGCGGGATCTGCACGCCGTTCCCGCCGGGTCGATCAGCGGGTTTGCGCCCGAGCATCTGTCCCGCGAACGGGTCAGAGCATTCCTGAAGATCGCCGGGCGCGATCACGACGTGGTTATCGTTGATTCCGGCCCGGTGCTGGGCAGCATCGAGGCCAGCCTGTTCGCGTCGGTGGCCGACGAAACACTGCTCGTCGTCGAGCGAGGTCGGCACCCGAAGGTGCTCAACGCGGCGATCGACAGGCTCTCGAAGCTCGGGGCCTCGTGCACCGGCCTTATCTTCAACCGCGCTGATATTGGCGACTTCGCTCGGAGCGTGAGCACCGCGTCGATCGGGATCGGATCGATCATGCCGGGCTCGCCGCGAGGAGGCTCGCACGATCGCTCCGGAGCGCGCCTGCTGGTGCAGTCGTCGGCCTCGAATCGGGAGGAAGCCGGAGCGCGATGATTCTTGTATCCGAAAGGGCGGCCGACAGCGCGACCACGCCGCGGCACCCACCGGCGACTGTGTGGGGACTGGACGTGGTGGCGCTGCACGACCGAGTGTGGGCCTCGCGCGGGATTCAGGTCATCCGACCGGGCACGGGGGCAATCGCCTCGAGCCGTCCGGCACTCTACCTGCTGCTCGACGAGCACCATCTCGTCTCCTTCGATGTTCGTCCGGTGCTGAAGCAGTTGCACTGGCAGAAGCCTCGGGCGGTTCGAATCCGCGTGCGCAGCGGCCGACCGAGCGAATACCGCGAGATCGTCCACGCCGACGCGTGCGGACGCTTCCGCGGCGTACAGCGGGAGTACACGCGCACGTTTCACGACATCGGTCGGTGCTGGCTCACTCCCGATCGCAGGGTGGCCACCCGCTGGGCGTGCGCCGGCACCGCGGCCGAGGCGGTGCGGGAGATCCGGGCCACCATCGGCCGCGACCATCGCTCGCACCTGGTCGTCGACGGCGAAATCGCGGATCGGCGCGACGAGGCTTCGGCCACAGAGTGGTTCGAGAACACCGTCGGACAATGGAACCGCATGACCGCCGTGCTCGACGACGTGTACCAGTTCTCGCACAGCGTCTGGGTTCACGAGACGTCGCGAATCGCGCCCGGAGTGCGCTTCATCGGGCCGGTCTGGGTGGGCGCCGGGGTCGTCATCGACGAGGCGACGGTCGTCGTGGGTCCGGTGGCGATTCCGGATCGGCAGCGGTGCGCAAGCCCGGCGCGGGACGTGAACTGGGATCTCGTCGTCACGCCGCGGTGGCGACTGGCCCCGCGCCTGAGGTGGGGGCGCACACGAAGAGTGAGCAAACGACTGTTCGACATCGTCTTCAGCTCGGTCGTACTGATCGCGACGCTTCCGATCTATCCGTTCGTGATCGGGGCGATACTCCTCGAGGACGGCTGGCCGCCCTTCTTCGCCCATCGACGACAGAGCATCGGCGGCCGGATCTTTCCCTGCTACAAGTTCCGGACGATGTGCCAGGATGCGGAGCTTCTCAAGGCCAGGCTGGTCGCGGCCAACGTGTGCGACGGCCCGCAGTTCTACCTGCAGGACGACCCGCGGCTGCTGCGCGTCGGAAAGTTCATGCGCCGGTACCAGATCGACGAGCTCCCGCAGTTCTTCAACGTGCTGCTGGGTCACATGAGCATCGTCGGCCCCAGGCCGAGCCCCGACAACGAGAACCAGTGCTGCCCCGCCTGGCGCGAGGCGAGGCTGAGCGTTCGCCCCGGTGTTACCGGGTTGTGGCAGATCCGCCGCACGCGCGAGCCGCAGACCGACTTCCAGGAGTGGATCCGCTACGACCTCCAGTACGTTCAGTCCGAATCGTGGAAGATGGACATATGGATCATCCTTCAGACCATTAAGAAGGTGATCGCCGGGTGAGGAGCGGCACAACATGACGCGACGCGCAAAGAAACGTCTGGCGTTCCTGGCCGGGGCGACGGTGCTCATCGGCGCTGTTGGAACCACGGCCCACTTCCTGCGCCAGGCTCAGAAGGTCAAGCTCGTGGCGCAGGCCCGACAGGTCGGCCTCGAGGCGTACGCCCGGCAGGACTGGGCTACCGCCCTGAAGGAACTCAACTACGTCGTATCGAATGACATGCGCGACGCGGAGGTCATGCTCGCGTTCGCAGAGGCACGGCAGCGAATCCCGCAGGAGAACAACCGCCACCTGATCTTCGCCATCCGCGTCGCCAACGAGGTGCTCGATGCCGAGCCGGACAACCAGGAGGCGTTGCATATTCTCATCGATTTGTACAGAGAGCTCGGCTACCGAACGGAGCTGATGTCCACGATTCATGCCCTGCTCGCGTTGGATCCGACCAACCGGAAGGCGCTGGAATCGGCCGCGGGGCTGCACGCATATGAAGGACGCGATCAAGAGGCCGCACAGTACGCCGATATGATCGTCGAAGCCTATCCCGACGACTACGACGCGCACGTATTCAGGATCGGCCTGCTCTCCGGTCTGGACGCTGAAGACGAACTGTACAATGCGGTCGAGACTCTTGTCGCCGCATTCCCGAACTCCGTGCGGGCGAGAGTGATCTGGGCCGTATCGTTGATCGCCAGGCAGGACGAGGATTCTACCGAGCAGGCGATCGAGGTCATTCGCGAAGCTCGTTCGCTCAGGATCCTCACGTGGGAAGATCTCACCGACTACCTGAATGCGCTCGATCTTCTGACCCCACACGAGCCCGAGTTTGCGAGCATTGCCGACGAAGTGCTCGACGAGAATCTGAAGTCAACCGAGTTCGGCATCCAGGCGGCCCGGGTCGCCCTCGCCCGCGGGTTCCGCTCGGGCTTGCTCGCTCAGGCCGATCGTTTCATCGAGAAGATCACCGCCTCGCCCGGGGAAGCGGGCTCGGCCGCCCTCGGCTGGGTGCTGGTTGTGAGCGCAACTCGAAACGGGGAGTCACATCGTGCGATTGTCGAGGAACTCGAGGCGCGAGACGACCGTGAGGCTCAGTGGTGGCTGAGCACTGGGCTGCTCGCGCTGGACCTGTCCCACCGCGACCACCGGTCGGCAAGCGGACGAATCGGCGATCTTTACGCCGAGCCGGAGGATCAGGAACTGCTGGAATACCTGGCGGCCATGCTCGATGCGGAAACCGGCGAGTGGAGACTGGCTGTCGAGCGCCTAAAACCGATCAGGAAAAAACCGCAATGGCGTGCGGCGCGGCATGCGATCGCCCGCGTGCTTCTCGACCATGGGCACCCGGTGGACGCGGTGGGCGTGCTTCAGACAGACCTGCGATTCGATCCGCTCCTGATGAGTCTGGCGCTGATCCGTGCGGGCGAGCAGAATCCGGACGACGCGCGGTTTCTTGCCACAGCGATGGCACTGACGCAAGAATTGGCCGAGAAAAACCCCGACAATCTCGCGGTCCTGGCCCTGCGGATCCGGGCCTGCATCGCGGCCGATCGGCAGCCCGAGGCCATCGCTGCTGCCCAGTCCCTTCTCGCCCTGGGAAAGCCGATTCCCGAGGCGGACGCGCTGGATCTCGCCCAAAGGCTCAAGCCCATCAACGAGGATTTGGCGCACTCGTTTGCCGACATGGCCGGCGATCTGGCTGTCCGGGCACGGGCGTTGCGCCTTCATCCGAGCGACTCGTCCCCTGCCGATATCGACGAACTGAAGCGCGCCTACCTCGAGCAGGCGCAAGCCGCCGAGGGGTCTCAGCGGCTCCAGTTGATGCTCCAGCTCGCCGATGTGCTGGTCGCGGCGGACGATCCTGACGCCGTCGGCCTGATGATGCGGATCTCGGAGGAATACCCGGCCGACGCGCGTGCCCAGTTGGCCGTGCTCGGCACTGAGTCGGCGTGGGGCGACGAGACGCTTGTGCGGGCGGCGATCGGTCGGCTGCGAAGCACGGCTGCACCGACCGCGATCGGCTGGCGCGTCTTCAACACGCGCGCGGAATACACCTTCGGCGGCGACGCGGATCGGCTGTCCACGGTGACGGCTGATCTGGCCGGTGCGATCCGCGGTCGGCCCGATGATCCGGCTGCCCTGGCCGTTCTCGCCGAAGTGGTTGGGCGGCAAGGAGACCTCCAGGCCGCCATCGGGTATCTCACCCGCGCCGTCCGCGCCGACCCGAAGCAGACAGGCACGCTCATTCGCCTGATCGGGCTTCAGGTCGCCGCTGGAATGATCGACGAATCTGAACGCCGTCTCTCCGAGCTGGAAGCGATCGAATCTCTGCCGGAGGCGCTGCTTCTGCAGCGGGCGTCGCTGCTGGCCGATCGGGGTCGCGTCCAGGCCGCCCGCGATGACTTCGCGGCCGTCCAGGCGTTGGGGCGGTGGGAGGGATCGCTGGGGCTGGCCGTTCTGCACCTGAGGCGGAACGAACGCGAAGAATCGCGGGTGATCCTCGATCGGATGGCAGCGGTCCCGGACCTTCCCGATACGGCGCTCGCAGCCTTCGCGACCGTCTTCGCTGCACTCGGAACCGGGGACGACATGGCCGCCGCCGAATCGCTCCTCGATCGAATGTCGGCAGCGGCGAGCGGAGAGGCCCGTCTTCGCAAGGCGGCGCTGCTGATGCGATTCGGTGACGACCAGGCCGCGGAGCAGCGATTCCGCGACGCGGCCGATGCCGGGGATCCCAGGGCGGGCATCGAGCTGGCTGGGTTCCTCCTCAAGCGGGACCGGTTCGCCGAAGCGCGGACGGCCTGCGCGTCCGCTGCCGAGATGGCCGAGGACGACCCGATTCTGGGCGTCATCGAGGACATCCGCCAGATCATCGACGTGTGCGAGCAGTTCGGGCCCGGCAGTGAACCGACGCGGATTCTCCAGGGTGCGCTGGACGGAATGACTCTCAGCGCCGCCGTCAGGCAACTCGCCCAGGCCATGCGCGACAACGCGGCCCAGACAGTCGGCGACACCCAGGGTGCTCTGGACCTGGCGCGCGCAGTGCGCGATATCACGGATCGGCACCACAGCTTCTTCGCCGCATGGCGAGTGTTGGCAGACGCCTACATGCGCGCCGGAGACGCCGACCGTGCCATCGACGCCGCCATCACCGCGTCAAGACTGATGCCAAACGATCCCCGGGCGGCGGGGCTGGTCGTGGGCATGTTCATGGACCTGGAGCGCTGGAATGAGGCCCTGTTCGCCACCCGCGAATGGCGCCTGCGGTCGCTGGCGGATCAGTTTGACGTCGATTTCGCCGTGGCCACGATTCAGATCCAACGCGAGCAATACACCGAGGCGTTCGCGGCGGTGAACCGGTGGTGGCGCGATGGCCGGGACAGCGATCAACGCCTGGCCGGTCCACGTCTGGTGACCGTGGCCGCGGCGCTCGTCGGGAGCGACCGGATAGATGAGGCTCGCGAGATTCTCTGGAAACCCGACGACGAGGGCCTGGAATGGGTCTTCCACTACTTGCAGCTCTCGGAACTGCTCGGCGATCATCCGGAGCAGGCACGCACCTGGATTCAACGTGCCCAGGACCATCTGCTCGCCCTGGACGAGGGTCGGCTCGAGGTGGCGGCTGCCTGGTACAGCCTGGCGGGAAGCACCGGCGACGAGGCCGACTGGCAGACCGTGATCGACGTTCTGTCCGAGGCCGACTTTGACGGACTCGCGGCCGGCAACG